>JAHEHW010000141.1 GCA_024639745.1 Salaquimonas sp.
GCCGCGATCGCCGACATGGCCGGGCAACCCTATGCGGAGACGGCAAAGACTGTGCTTGCGCCGTTTGTCGTAGATGAGATCGGGACGGCCGATTTCCACGCGATGATCGACGCGGCATATTCCGAATTTCGCCATAAGGCGGTAACGCCTCTGGTGCAAATCGCGCCGAACGATTTCATCCTCGAACTTTTTCACGGGCCGACCATGGCGTTCAAGGACGTCGCCATGCAGCTCCTCTCGCGGCTCATGGACCATGTGCTGACCCGACAGGGCGAAAGAGCGACGATCATTGGCGCGACTTCAGGCGATACAGGCGGGGCAGCGATTGATGCTTTCAAGGGTCGCAAGAACACGGAAATGTTCATCCTTTTTCCGGAAGGCAAGGTCTCGGACGTGCAGCGCCGACAGATGTCGACCGTCAATGACGGCGCCGTTCACCCGATGGCCGTCAAAGGCAATTTCGACGATTGCCAGGCGCTGGTAAAAGCCCTTTTCAACGATCACGCCTTCCGCGACGAGGTCAGGCTCTCGGGCGTCAATTCAATCAACTGGGCGCGGATCATGGCCCAGGTCGTCTATTATTTCGTCGCCGCCGCCAATCTTGGCGCGCCTCATCGCAAAGTGGCGTTCTCGGTGCCGACGGGCAATTTCGGTGATATTTTCGCTGGCCATGTCGCCCGACACATGGGACTTCCGATCGAGTTGCTCGTCATCGCGACCAACAGCAACGATATCCTGACACGCTGTCTCGATACGGGCCGCTACGAGGTAAGCGGCGTTCATCCGACAATTTCCCCGTCAATGGATATTCAGGTTTCTTCCAATTTCGAGCGTTTGCTTTACGAGGTCCATGACAATGACGGGGAGGCTGTGGCGCGTCTGATGGACAGCTTGAAGCAATCGGGAGCGTTCTCGATAGGTCCGGATGCCTTTAGCCGGATCAAGGCCGGTTTCGCTGCCGCTGCCTGCGATGAAGCGAGAACAGCGCAGGTCATAAAGGAAACACTGGAGAAAAGCGGTTATCTGCTCGATCCGCATACCGCTGTGGGCGTGAATGCCGCCAGAAAATATGCCAAGCCCGGAACCGCGATGGTGACACTTGCCACTGCGCACCCTGCGAAATTTCCTGATGCGGTTGAAGCGGCATGCGGGGTTCGCCCGGCGCTTCCGGCGTGGCAGGGTGACCTGATGAGCCGCAAAGAGCACTTCAAGATGATCGAAAATGACGAAAATGCGCTGAAAGCATTGATCCGCTCGGTTTCCCTTGGCAAATAACCGCTCGCGTCCTAAGCTTGAAATGCCTTTGAGGAGAGCGCTTAACACGCGATGGATATTCAAATCGAAAAACTGAGCAACGGCCTTACCGTTGCACTCAACCATATGCCGCATCTCGAAACCGTGGCATTCGGAACATGGGTCAAGGCCGGAGCGCGGAACGAGACCCGCGCCGAGCACGGCATAGCCCATCTTCTCGAACATATGGCCTTCAAGGGAACCAATACCCGCAGCGCACGCCAGATTGCCGAGGAAGTCGAGAATGTCGGCGGAGACGTCAATGCGGCAACCAGCGTCGAAACGACGTCCTATCATGCCCGGATGATGGCCGATGATGTCGAGCTCGGCATGGATGTGTTGCATGACATCCTGCGCAATTCCGTATTCGATGAAGACGAACTTACCCGCGAGAAACATGTCATCCTGCAGGAAATCGGCGCTGCGAACGATCAGCCCGATGACCTGATTTTCGACCTGTTTCAGAATGCGGCCTATGGTGGCCAGTCAATAGGGCGGCCCGTTCTGGGCACGCCGGAAACGGTTGCCGCCTTCTCTCGGTCAGATCTAAATGTCTATCTCGACACGCATTACAGGGCACCGAACATGGTGCTCGCGGCCTCGGGCAAGATCGATACCGATACCCTCTTGAAACAGGCCGAAACGCTTTACGTCGATTTTGCCGAAACCATCAGCGATCCGCCGGAACCCGCCAATTATATTGGCGGTCACGCGTTCGAGGAACGCAAGACATCGGAAACCCAAATCCTTCTCGGGTTCGAAGGCCGCGCCTATCAAGCACGCGACTTTTACGCGTCCCAGCTGCTTTCCATGGTGCTGGGCGGCGGCATGTCCTCACGACTGTTTCAGGAAGTGCGTGAACGCCGTGGATATTGCTATTCGGTTTTCGCGTTTCACTGGGCTTTTTCGGACACCGGTCTTTTCGGCATCAATGCGGCCACCGGTTCGGATGATCTGGAAAAGCTCATGCCGGTTTTACTCGATGAATTGAAACGCGCAGCCGATGACATCACCGATGAGGAAGCTGACCGTGCCCGTGCGCAGATCCGTTCCGGCTTGATGATGGGAATGGAAAGCCCGGCCGTAAGGGCGAGCACGATCGCCAGGCAATTGCTGCTTTTCGGTCGGGTCATCCCGAACGAGGAATTGATGGAGCGTCTCGAGGCGATTTCTGCCGAACGGCTGCGCGACCTTGCCGGACGACTTTTCATCGAGAGCGCACCGACAATTGCAGCGGTTGGCGATATCACGAAAGTTCCGGAGCAACATGCTATCGCGGATGCGCTCGGCAGCCAGGCGAAGCTGGCAGCAGAGTGATCCGGCTACGGTAAGCCGGGCTGAGAAATAGATTTCCGTTTGGGCTTGCAGGTTGCAGAGGGTATAGGGTCAGGCCAATAAATATTAAAAGTCATTGACCGGTCGGGCAAAGAGCCGGTTGAAGCCACAAACGGAATATTTCCTTGGAAAGCACCAAAGCAATGATCGGGCAGTTGATGCTCCAAACCATGGCATTTGCCTTGGCACTCATGAGTCTGCTTGTCGCTTTCGGCCATGCGCAAGCGGTTGAGCCTGTCGGCGTTTCCAAGGATCAGAACGCGATCGATATAACCAATATCGGGGAGTGGTATCGCGATATCGATGGCAACCTCAGGGTATCGACTGCGCCGGACCGCGACGGCATTGTCCGGCGGGTGGAGATCCGTTCCCGTTCAGGCCAGCCGACTTCGAACTGGTATGTCTTCGCGCTGACCAACGATTCGACCGAGCAGATCGACCGGTTGATCGTCGCTCCGCATTACCGCCTTGTCGATTCCGGACTGTTCTGGCCCGATCTCGACTCCCAACGGATTGCGGCGATTACGCCTAGTGAGGGCTTTGCCCTCGAAGAGCAGGACGACCGGGAGGCCGATGTCTTCCTGATAACGCTCAACCCGGGTGCCGTGATCACGCTGATTGCGGAAACCCGTACGCCAAATTTGCCCAAGCTAGTTCTGTGGGAACCCTCTGCCTACAAGGATACCATAAACAGCCTGACACTTTATCGCGGCATCGTTCTTGGCATTTCCGGTCTCCTTGCCGTCTTTCTGACAATCCTATTCGTAGTCAAGGGAACTGCCATCTTTCCGGCAACCGCAGCGCTGGCCTGGGGCGTGCTCGCCTATGTTTGCGTTGATTTCGGTTTCTGGGACCGGGTCGTCACCATCAGCCGGGCAGGTGAGCCGGTATGGCGGGCGGGTACCGAGGTATTCCTCGCCTTCGGCCTTCTGATCTTTCTTTATTCCTATCTGCGGCTTAATCGATGGAGCCGCTATTTCACCTTCGGCGTGATCGCCTGGCTTCTGGCCGTCGGCGTGCTCTTGGGCTTCCTGTTCATCGATCCGGCGATTGCCTCCGGGCTGGCACGCCTGTCCTTCGGCCTGACCGTCGCGATTGCCGCGCTGCTCATTTTGTATCTCAGCTTTTTCCGCCGCGACGACCGCTCGATCATGCTTATCCCGATTTGGGCGATGACGGTCGCCTGGGTATTCGCCTTTTGGTTGACGGTGACGGGCCAAAGCTCAAACGACATCATCCAGCCAGCGCTTGGCGGCGGGCTAGTACTGATCGTGCTTCTGATCTCCTTTACCATCCTCCAGAACGCCTTTTCGGGCATGGCTCTGGCACAGGGGCTGGTGAGCGATGCGGAGCGGCATGCGCTCGCACTCGCAGGTTCCGGCGATATTCTGTGGGATTGGGATCCGCAGCGAAATACGGTCTATACCGGATACGGCCTGACCGAGGCGCTCGGCATCGCTCAGCGTGATATCAATGGGCCGGTGCAGAAGATCGCAAGCTTGCTCCATTCCAAAGACCGCGACCGGTTTCATGCCACGCTGGAATCGGTCAAGGAGCATCGCCGGGGGCGAATTGCGCAATCCTTCCGGATGGCAACATCGGACGGGCATTACAGATGGTTCAGACTGAAAGCCCGTCCCATGCTTGGCGTGCAGGGTGAACTCGTCCGCTGCGTCGGGACCTTGACTGACGTGACCGACGCGAAGAACGCGGAAATGCGACTGCTGCAGGATGCGGTGAAAGATAATCTAACAGGGCTCGAAAACCGCGAGTTGTTTGTCAACCGGTTGGACATGCTGATGCAGTTGCACCGGCACAAACCGGAAATCCGGCCATCGGTTTTCCACATCAACCTGGATGGATTCCGGGAGATCAACAATTCGGTCGGGTTCACAACCGGCGACACGATTCTTCTGACCGTAGCGCGCCGGCTGTCGCGGCTGCTGCGCCCGGGGGATTCAATCGCGCGGCTCGGCGGCGACCAGTTCGCCATTCTCCTCAACTCGGAAACCGAAGCGGACCGGATCGCCGCTTTTGCCGACTCGATCCGGAAAACACTGAAAGCCGCCGTCGATTTTGCCGGACAGGAAATCCAGATCTCCGCCTCCATCGGGATTGCGACCTGTACCCAGGAGCAGACAAGCGCGGAAGCACTGATGCGCGACGCCGAACTCGGCATGCTGCATGCCAAGCGCCATGGCGGCAACAGGATCGAACCTTTCCGCCCGTCCTTCAGGAGCGGCAAGGACGAGACTATCGTGCTGATGGACGATTTACGGGTGGCACTCGATCGAGGCACCATATCGGTCGTCTACCAGCCCATCGTGCGAATAGAAGATCATATTACAGCGGGCTTCGAGGCCCTATTGCGCTGGAACCACCCAAGGCTTGGCCTGGTTCCACCGTCCGATTTCATTCCGATTGCAGAAAGTTCCGGCCTTATTCGCCAGCTTGGCAAATATGTCGCAAGCCAGGCGGTAAATGACTTCAAATCGGTCTTCGAGGTAAGCAAGGATTTCAGGCCATTCGTCAGCGTCAACATGTCAAGCCGCGAGCTTCTCGGGGAGGATTTCGTCAACGATATTTCGCAGCTTTTGAGCGATACGGATTTTCCGGCAGAGAACTTCAAGCTGGAACTGACCGAAACCATGGTGATGGAAAATCCGGAACATTCGGGGCAAGTACTGAAGCGCCTTGCCTCGCTGGGCGTCGGTCTCTCACTGGATGACTTCGGCACCGGCTATTCGAGCCTTTCTTATCTTATGCGCTTCCCGTTCGATACGCTCAAGATAGACAGCTCTTTTATCCAGGCCCGGAACAGCAAGGAACGCCTCATTGTGCTGCGGGCAATCATCGCCATGGCGCATGGGCTCGAGCAATCGCTTGTCGCCGAAGGCGTCGAACTTGAAAACGATTTAGTCGAACTCAAGGAACTTGGGTGTGAATTCGCCCAGGGCTTCCTATTCGGCGAGCCGATTACCGCAACCGAGGTCGAAGGCTTGATGGCAGAGGAAATCAGACTCGCCGGCCAGTAAGATATACAGGTAACAGGCCGGGCAGCGTCAGGCGTGACCGCTCTCGCC
>JAHEHW010000142.1 GCA_024639745.1 Salaquimonas sp.
ACCATAGACTAAAAGCCTAGGCGAGGTCACATTTCCTTGTCGCTATTAGGTGAGTTTCTTAACATTTCTGTGTTATGAATTTACCATGATTTTCTTTTCCGGTTCGCATAAACCGGTCGAGGCGCATCTCGATGAGACCGGTGATCTTGGATCGGGCGACACGCAAGCCGCCCGCTGCGAGGCGGATTTATCGGTAAATTCGCAACAGATTGTCGAAGCTGCCCACTCCGAACAGGATAGCTCGGTAGAGCCTCATCAGCCGCCGCCATTATCGACGAAAATGCCGCTGCCCGCTGAACGTAAACCGGTGAGGAGAGTGCATTGCGGCGGCATAGCGCTGGCACTCGGCGGCGGCGTCGCCCGGGGTTGGGCGCATATCGGCGTGCTGAAAGCCGTTGATGATTTCGGCTTGCCGGTTTCGATGATCGCGGGAACATCGATCGGCGCGCTTGCCGGCGGCTGTTATCTTTCGGGAAAACTCGGCGAACTCGAAGACTTTGCCCGTTCGCTGACAAAGACCAATATTCTCCGCTATCTCGACTTCACGCTGCGAGGCACCGGCCTCATCACTGGTTCCAGACTTGCGATAGAGATGGAGCAACGGATGGCAGGAACCAATATCGAGGATCTACCGAAGCCGTTCGTCGCGGTTGCAACCGAAATCCGGACCGGTCACGAGATCTGGTTGAGCGACGGTCCCCTGGTTCCGGCGATCCGTGCTTCATATGCCCTGCCGGGCGTATTCGCTCCTGTATTCCATGGCGGACGTGAACTGGTGGACGGAGCTATTGTCAATCCGGTGCCCGTATCAGTGTGCCGGGCCTATGAACCGGATCTGGTCATCGCGGTCAACCTGAACACGCAAACCGTTGGTCGGGGAACGGTCGTCCGCGCTTCTCATTACGACCCTATCGAAACCGCGCTTGCGGAAGACGAGAATAGTCAGGCCAACCTATGGTTCCGTTTCATGCAGGCATCCGGTGGCACGCCTCCGACGAGCGGACGTCTGGGTATGACTTCAGTCATGATCGAGGCGTTCAATATCATCCAAGATCGCATCGCCAGGGCTCGTTTGGCCGGAGACCCGCCGGACTTCACGATCCGTCCGAAACTCAAAGACATAGGCTTTATCGAATTCCACCGCGCCGATGAAGCTATCCGGATCGGTTATGAAGAAATGATCAACCGCCTCACGGATCTGGAAAAGCAAGGCATTCTCGGTGCCGCCGTCACCCAAGGCTGATCAAGAGAATTGGTTCCGTTTCATCCGGCGATATAGCGCTTGAGTTCTTCCGCGTCGCGCTCAGCCTGTTCGATCTTGCGTTGAACGACATCACCGATCGAGATGATTCCCTGCACCTTTCCGTCAGCCACGACTGGCAGATGCCGGAACTTATTGGTGCTCATCAGCCCCATGACCCGCTCAACCGTGTCTTCCTCGGTGCAAGTAATGACCTTTCGCGTCATGCAATTGGAGACCGGCAGCGACAAGGCAGCAGCCCCCTGCCCAGCGATCTGCCGAACGATATCGCGTTCGGAGACAATACCGGCGACACTCTCGTCGGGGTTCACGATTATAATGGCGCCGATACGCTTTTCGGCTAAGATCTTGGCGATGTCTTCGAGCTTGTCTTCAGGCCTGCCCGATATGACCTTGCTGCCCTTGCGCGCGAGGATTGACGCTACCGTCATTTTTTCCGATGCCTCCCTACTCCTGTTTCTCCTGATCAAAGCGTAATTCAATTCGGTTTTGTTGAAAAGCGCTTTGGATCAAGCAGTGAAAACAAGAATAGTCCGGCAATAAACCCTCCGATATGCGCTTGCCATGCGATCTCCACATCCTGCCCCGCCAAGTTCACCACACCGGAACCGAAGAGTACGTTCAACACCATCCAGATTACGAAAAAAACGAGAAACTGGCGATTTGAAAAGCTTTGCAGCAATCCAAGGGCCGGACCGTCATGTTTGAAGCCAGGTCCCATCCTTTCGTACCTGTTGTTAAATACGAAACGCGCGGCAGCCCCCATATATCCGGATACTGCTCCCGAGGCGCCTATCACCGGGACCATATCGCCAGCGTAGAAAACATAATGAAGGCCAGCGCCTGCAATTGCCGCAATGACGGTGAGCCCCAGAAACCTTTGCCAACCCAAGCGCCTCGCCACAGGCGTCCCGAATGCCGCCATCCATAGGCAATTCATACCCACATGCATCCAGTCACCATGCAAAAGACCGTAAGTCAGCGGTGACCACCATCCAGAATTCGGAAACGGCAAGAGCGTCGCAAGATCGGCATAGGAAGCGGGGATAAAGGCGAAAGCGGCAATGACAAGATAATCCGCGCGTTCGCTCAGGAAATTCATCCTAACAAAGTGAATTGCCAAGAGAAGAAGGATGAGACCGACAACGACGCCGGGAAGATTGAATATCGGCGGGTTTTTCTTCGGCTCCAACCGGTCTGGCCTCTCGAAATCGGCGGTATCATTTGCTCGTTCGGCGGTCATTCGCGGTGATATGGGCTCGATTTTCCGGTATTAAACCATAGGCAAGAAAAAAGACCGTCCGGCATTAACCGAACGGCCCCGATATTTTCCCACATCCCCGTCCCTGCGGTTTTGAGGGAAATGTCGATAAAGTCTGGAGCATCATTTCCAAATTGCAAAGTGACAGGTTTTAATTTCGAGCGCAACAATAAGAAATCGTTAACCTTAACGGCAAAAGACCTTCAACCCGAACGTCTTCCCACAGCTTTGCCCGACTCGCCAGTTCGGTTGGCACGGTAACTGCTTTAACCTTTTCGTAAACATTGGAAATGCTGCGCGCTGTATCAGTCTGGCGCAGTTTCTGGTGTTTTCAGGCGATTCTAAGCCCGAATTGAAAGGGACGTGTTGAAATGAGGCAGACAAGTTCAAGAAAACTGTTCGAATACTGGAACCGGATACGTAGCAATCGCCCGGCCCCCGGACGAGAGGAAATCGAGCCAAGCGATATTCGACATCTTCTGGCCGATACATTCATTCTGGAGATCTCCAGGACCTACAAGACAATCAGCTATCGGCTGGCCGGAACCAGGCTTTGCGCATCTTTTGGACGGGAGCTCAAGGGGTACGGATTTTTCGGACATTGGGCGGAATCCGATTGTTTCGATGTCGCCCGCGCCCTCGCCCACGTTTATCAGCGCTGCCAACCGCACCTGCTCTGCTTTGAAGGCGTAACGGAGAATGGCCGCAGTGTTGATTTCGAAATGCTAGTATTGCCCCTTGCGCCTGTCGCAGACGGTAGCGCCCGGATACTGGGGATTGCGACGCCTGAAGAAACGCCATTCTGGCTTGGAGCGGAGCCGTTGGTAGAATGCCGTTTGCGCTCGTCACGTGAGGTTAGCGATGCAAACGCTGTCGAGTATGAAGTCCCAAGTCTGGCACTTGCCTTGACCGGAATAGAGACAAACGCGGAAGAAGTGGCCGCTGAAGCGGAAGCATTGCGCGCTAGAAGTCAAAATATCGGAGGGCGGCAAGTAGCGCATCTAGTCGTTCATGACGGGGGCAAGCGATAATCTCCGAATAAATAAGTATATGAATTTACCCAGATTACCAATCATTAACCCGCTTCGTGCAGGGTCAAGTCCATGAACAGATTGGTGTAAACGGGGTCAATTGCAAAATGCTGGCCGCAGCGGTTACAGAAAGCACCGATTCTCTAACGGAATGCGAAAGGAACTTTTCGCAGGTGAGGGTTAGCCTGTTCGGGCGCTATATGCTTGAAAACAGGCAGGAATATCCTTGCCAGGTGATTGACATCTCGCCCGGAAGTGCAGCCTTCATCGGACCCGTTTCGGGTGAGGTGGGCGAACGGGTAATCGCCTATCTCGACCACCTCGGGAGAATCGAGGGACAGGTTATCCGCATATTCGACGGCGGTTTTGCCATTAATTTCAAGGCAACGGAACGGCGCCGGGACAAGATTGCCGCCAAGCTAACCTGGCTCGCCAACCGGCATGAATTGAATCTGCCGGAAGATCGCAGGCATGAGCGCTTACCGCCACGCAACAATCAGTCCATCGTCAAATTGGAAGATGGCCGCGTTTATCAGGCGAAAGTCATCGATTTGTCGCTCGCGGGCGCTGCGGTCGAACTTCAGGTGCGACCAGCTATCGGTACGGTCATGTGGCTCGGGAATATGAGGGGCCGGGTTGTAAGGCACTTCGATGATGGTGTGGCCCTGGAGTTTGCCGTCATCCAGACCCGCGACTCGCTGGCTGATTATCTTGGACCGCCCCACTAATCATTGTTCAAGTCGGTTTCATCAGAACCCCGTCGTTTGGCGGGTTTTTTTGTGTCGCCTACGGATTTAATTTTGTGTTTCCCGCATCGGTAAAACTTTGCGAAATCTCTACTCAATCTTGAAGCAAGTTTGACTCGAATGCGGTCGCCAAAGTTTGCCGCACCTCAAAACTATTGTGTCAAGGTCTGTCTCGTCAACGGGGACAACGACATGCACAAAAAACAAAATAAAAAGCATCTTGGAACAACCACGCTGCGAATCATGGTTCTTGGGTGCGCGCTGGCTTTGCCGATTTCAGCGGTTGCCGCGCCCATGAAAACCGGCGCTCGCACCTCTCAGCCAATTGGTCACTACGAATACTGTCAGAAAAACTCGAAGGATTGCCGGATCATAAGCCGGGATACCCGACCGATGACGCTGACAAGAGCACGCTGGGAAGAGATGGTACAAATCAACGCACATGCCAACGCGGTGATCAAACCGGTTACCGACGAAGAATATTACGGTGTTGAAGAGCTATGGATCTACCCCAAACGGTATGGCGACTGCGAGGATTACGTTTTGATGAAACGCCAGGAACTGATGCGCCTCGGTTGGCCGGCATCGGATCTTCTGGTCACGGTCGTGCGGCAGCGCTCAGGCGACGGACATGCTGTCCTGACGGTCCGGACAGATCGCGGGGATTTCGTTCTGGACAATCTCAATGGTCGAATTTTGCCGTGGCACGAGACGGAATACACCTATCTGAAGCGCCAGGCGGCGTCACATTCTGGGCATTGGGTCGATATCATCGACAGCCGCAAGATGGTGGGAAGCATCAGGTAATCAAGAATACAGGGGACACCGATTTTCAGCAAATCACTTTGACCCGGTTGCGTCCCCACCTTCCCCGTCCCTGCGACCGGGTCTGGGAGTTGCGATTTGATTTTTCGGATCGCAACTCCCTCTTTATTATAATTCTTTCAGTCCCCTGGCAAATTTTCGGGCATTCTGGACGTAGTGGTCAGCGGAATTTCTCAGCCCCTGCACCGCGTTTTCGTCGAGCTGCCTGATAACTTTGCCGGGCATACCCATAACGAGAGAATTATCCGGGATCTGCTTGCCTTCGGGAATTAGGGCTCCGGCCCCGATCAGGCAATTACGGCCGATCACCGCCCCGTTGAGAACGATGGCCCCCATTCCGATGAGCGAATTATCGCCGATGGTGCAGCCATGAATCATCGCCTTGTGGCCGATCGTGCACCCCTTGCCAACAGTAACGGGGAAGCCAGGATCGGTATGAAAAAGGCAGTTATCCTGGATATTGGTACGGTCACCAATCGTTATGGCTTCCTGGTCACCCCGGATCACGCAACCGAACCAGATGCCGACTTCGGATCCTATTTTCAC
>JAHEHW010000143.1 GCA_024639745.1 Salaquimonas sp.
AGTTTCGTTGGCCTTGACGACGCGGGTCTCTCCACCCCCGAACAGCGCCGTTTCGGACAATTCGTAAAACTTCTTCAGATCGTCGATCCTGAGAACCACATCGCCGACCGGTGTCTTTTCCCCACCCGCCTTTTTCTGCGACGGTGCGTTCCAATCGATTTCCGGAATGCGCAGACAGCGGCTGGCATGACGATCATCGCCGTCGATCGGCTTCATGCGAATATCGGTGACATTGCACACGCCGTCCCGGAAATAATCGCAGCGAGGGCCGAAATTACAGCCCTGCGGACGTTCATGCGGAAGCGGAAAATTCCCCGGTATCGCGATCAACGGACGCGAATTCTTGTCAGCGCCCGGCAGCGGTATCGAGCGGAACAGTGCCTGGGTATAAGGGTGTCGCATCTTGTCGAAAACATCGACAATCGAACCTGTCTCGACAGCCTCTCCTGAATACATGACACAAATGCGGTCGCAGGTCTCCAGGATGAGCCCCAGATTGTGCGAAATGAACAGCATGGACGTGCCGTATTTCTTGCCGAGATCCTTGACCAGTTCGACAATCCCCGCTTCCACCGTAACGTCCAGCGCCGTCGTCGGCTCGTCCAGGATGAGCAGGCTCGGCTTGGACATCAGCGCCATCGCAATAACGATGCGCTGCTGCTGACCGCCGGACAATTGGTGCGGATAGGAATTGAGAATCCGCTCCGGGTCAGGCAGACGAACCGAGGCCACCATTTCAAGCGCCATTTCATAGGCCTGCTCTTCGGTAACCTGCTCATGGATCATTGGAACTTCCATCAGCTGCTTGCCGATCTTCATCGCCGGATTGAGTGATGCCATCGGCTCCTGATAGATCATCGCGATTTCATTGCCGCGAATACGCCGCAACTCCGCATCCGACATCGTATTGAGATCGCGTCCCTTGAACTTGATCGTACCGTCGACGATACGGCCATTGACGCCAAGATCCTGCATCACGCCCAACGCAACGGTTGACTTGCCGCAGCCAGATTCACCAACCAGGCCCATCGCCTCGCCCGGTTGTACCGTACAGGAGAAATCCATCACCGCCGGGATTTCGCGCAGGCGTGTGAAAAAGCTGATCGAAAGCCTGTCGATTTCGAGAATCGGACCGTCGTAGTGCAATTTGCTCATCTTTTTCTTCCCTTGTTTCCTCCCCACCGGCCGCGGGCCCCGAAAGGCCGCCGGCAGGCAACAGGCATCAATCTCTCAGGCTTTCCTCGCGAAGGCCGTCGGCCAGCAGGTTGAGACCCAATACGAGGCTTAACAGCGCCAGCGCCGGCGGCAATGCGGGATGGAGATAGATCGTCAAGAGTTTGCGGCCCTCGTTGATTGTCGAACCCCAGTCTGGGCTTTCAGGGGAAAGACCGAGACCGAAGAAACCGAGGGTACCAAGAAGGATCGTGGTGTAGCCGATACGCAGACAGAAATCGACGATCAGCGGTCCGCGCGAATTCGGAAGTATTTCCCACAGCATGATGTACCAGGCACCTTCGCCCCGGGTTTGCGCCGCTGCCACGTAATCCCTCGTCTTTATATCTAACGTGAGCCCTCGAACGATACGGAAAACGGTCGGCGAGTTGACGAAGACGACGGCGACGAAAACGACCAGCAGATTGGGCGGGAATGAAATAAGACCGAGCGGATCCGCATCCCACGCGATACCCAGATAAAGCCACAGGCCCACAATCAGGGTAATCCCGATATAAAAATTCCTCTTTTTCGGGTCGACGTGAAACCGCGAATTCCAAAGGATCACGAGGAACACGATCGGGAAGATAAACAGTACTGCGGCCATGTAAACCGGGATTCCCGTAGCCACGATCTCCGGCGTAACTAAGAGATAGAAGAGCAGAATAACCGGAAACGCCAGGATCAGGTTGGCCAGGAACGTCAGCTGCGTATCCAGCCTGCCACCGTAATATCCCGCCGGAAGGCCCAGCGTAATGCCGACCATGAAAGCGAACAGCGTCGCGAATGGCGCGATCTTCATCACCTCCCAGGAGCCCTTGATCACCCGGCTGAAGACATCCCGGGCGAGGTTATCGCCGCCCAGCAGGTAGAACGGATAAACGCCTTCCTCGGCACCTGGAAGCGGCGTGCCCGGCACCTTGTTTTTCATTCCCGAAATCTGATTGAGGACGTTGTGGGTGACGATTAAATCGAACGCGCCACCGAGGATCGCCGTGAAAACCCAGAACATCACGATGCCGAAACCGATCATCCCGATCGTGGAATCGAACAGCTTGCCGTAAAGACCAAGCCTGCGCTTATAGGTGATAGAAAGCGCATAGGTAATCGCGAGCGCTATCCAGACCGGCATCAGGCGCAGCAAGACTTCTGCGATGATTCCTCGGGCCTGAATACTCTCGACGGCATCGCCACCTAGTGAAAAAACCAGCGTAACCAGCACCCAAAGTGCGGCAAAGACGCCGATGAACGAAAGCGACCATTTGAAGATCGTTCCCATCAGAGCGGCGGGTTCTTCCAGAAACGCGCTGAACACCCATCCCAGAAGAGACGTCAGTATCCCGACCACCACGATGCCAGCAATAATACGCACCAACATCGAATCGATAGCAAATTCGATCGAGCCGGTCCCCGTCGTTATCCAGCTATAGGTAAACACCATGGCGGAGAATAGGATCACCGCCACCACCATGCCGGCGGTCGTGAACAAGGCGCGCTTTGCATTAGAATCCGTCACGGCGAGCAACACACCGGTCGAACCGGCAACAACCGCAAGAGCGCAAAGCAGCGCCATTGGCAGAGTGAAGTAGGAGGCGTAGCTGCCAAACCAGGTAAGCGTTTCCATACTGCCTCTCCCCCTAAGATACGCTGATACGCGGGTTCAGATACACATAGCCGATATCCGATATCAGCTGGGTGATCAGCACAACGAAGACCGAAACGACGGAAACGCCGAGCAGTAGTTCGATATCGTTGTTCCCGGCAGCTTGAACCAGGGTCCAGCCAAAGCCCTTGTAGTTGAACAGAGTCTCGACGATGACGACGCCGTTCAACAACCATGGAAACTGAAGCATGATGACAGTAAACGGCGCGATCAGAGCGTTTCTCAATGCGTGCTTCAGAACGATATTGGAAAAACTCACGCCCTTCAGGCGCGCGGTGCGGATGTACTGAGCCGTCATCACCTCTGCCATCGAGGCGCGTGTCATCCTTGCGATATAGCCCATGCCGTAAAGCGCAATCGTCAGCACCGGAAGAAAGAAATTGTCGAAGGTAGCCGTATCCATCGCAGAGGTTGCGGTACCCTTGAACCATTTCAGCCCAACCGCGGAGGAGGCGAACACCGCGATCAGGATAACCCCTGAGACATATTCCGGCGTGGCAGTCGTCGTGATCGCGAAAGTCGAAAGCGTCCGGTCAGTTCGGCTACCTTCCCGCATGCCCGCGAGCACCCCGAGAATAAGGGCCGAAGGAACCATGAGAATGATGACCCAGAGCATCAGCTTACCGGTCAGCGCCAATCGGGTCGCGATAATCTCTCCGGCATGCTCGCGGAAAACGGTCGAGTAACCCCAATCGCCCTGCAATACGCCACAAAATCCCGGAGCGTCTTCCGGCACGCTATTCGCATCTCCGAAACAACGGCCCCTGACGCTTCCATCCGGCAGATCGACCACATAGCCCGGCAAGACACCAAGCCATTCACCGTATTTCACGAGCAGTGGCTGCTTGTAGCCCCGATTTTCGAGCCACTGCGAGACCTCCTGATCGGTCATGCGCAAATTGCCTTGGGTTTTCGCCAGCTTTTCCAGATTCGGATAGAGATTGGTCAGGAAAAAGACAACGAATGTCAGACAAAGCGCGGTCAGGATCATCACGCCCAGCCGTCGCAGAATGAACATTCCCATGGGTGGTGCCCCCCGTTAGCATTCCGGATGGCTGAGGAGCCTGCCGGATTGTTCTTCTTGTCTGGACGTCAGCTCAGGAACGCGACAAAAAAAGGCCGCGCCTCAATGGCGCGGCCCTATGGATCGGTCTCAGGCGGCCAGTCCGAACTTATAGACGTGGAATTCGAAGGTCGGATGCGCCTCCATTCCCACGACCTGATCCGTATGGTGGCGATAGATCGAACGCCAGTAAGGCTGTATGATCACCCCATCTTCGCGCAGGATCGTTTCGATCTCCTTCATCACCACCTTGCGCTGCTCCGCATCGGCGATCGAAAGCGCTTCGGCCAGTTTGGAATCGAACTCCGGATTGGAATAGGCGGTTTCGTTCCATGCCTCGCCGGAACGGTAAGCAAGTGCGAGCACCTGCACGCCGAGAGGACGCATGTTCCAGTTGGTCGAAGAGAATGGATACTTCGCCCAGTCGTTCCAGAAGGTCGAGCCCGGAAGAACCGTCCGCTTCACCTTGATGCCGGCATCGCGCAGCTGCGCAGCCACCGCATCCGAGGTGTTCTTGCGCCAGTCGTCGTCGATTGAGATCAGCTCATGCTCGAAGTCGGCCATGCCGGCCTCTTCCAGCATCGCCATCGCGCCGGCAGGATCGTGCGGCGCCGGCCCGATATCCACATATTCCGGATGGATCGGGCAGACATGATGGTTGGCAGCGACCGTTCCGAGATTGGAATAGCCAAGCTCCAAACACACCTTGTTATCGACAGCCATGGCAAGCGCCTTACGAACTTTAGCGTCCGCATAGATTTTCTTGCCATCGACTTCCGCTGCCTGGTTGGTCCTGATGCAGATGGTATTGGCGGTAACCGCCTCCTCGTTCACCCAGCCGATAGCGTTCATGATCTCTACATACTCGCCGACAGTCTGATAGAAAGCCTGCACCTCCTCGGCCTCAGCAGCTGCGACCCAGGCTGCCGGGTCGGTGCCGTAATCAATAAATTCGACTCGGTCGAGATACGGTCCACCATAGACCTCAGTTCCCCACCAGGTATGATCGCTGGCGCGTTCGATGACGCATTTCACACCGACTTCAAGCTCCACCGGACGGAATGGCCCGGTGCCGATGATATTTTCGAACGGCTCGCCGTTGTCATAAGACGAATGGACCACCGCTGCCGGATAGTCGGCGAATCCTGGGATAAGTGTGATATCCGGATTGGCCGGATAGAGCTTGACGGTATAGTCGTCGACCTTTTCGATCGCTCCTTCACGAGCCGTACCGGTGTCGGCATCGACCAGTGACGCCATGCGCGCTGCCATCGAGTTCGCCTCGACATTCTTGTCGCACCAGCGCTGAACATTGTTCACCACATCGTCTGCTGTAAAGTCGTCGCCATTGTGCCATTTCGCACCCTGCCGGACCTTGAGCGTATATTCCGTCGCATCGTCGTTGACTTCCCAGCTCTCGAGCAACATTCCCCGGAAGGTGCCGTCGGCATTGTATTCAACCAGATATTCCAGGAAGCCACGGCTCTGATTGCCGAGCTCCGACCAGTCATAAGTCCGTGGATCCTTCATCGCCCTGCTTGACTGCTGGATCTTCAGCGTACCGCCTTCCTGCATATGGCTGGCGGCTTTCGCCTTCGAAGGCGCCGTCAGCCCGATGCTGGAATATGCCGCCGCCGTTGTCAGGCCAAGCGCTGAAGCCATGGCCAGGAATTCGCGCCGATCAAGCTTGCCCTCCCGGCATTCCTCG
>JAHEHW010000144.1 GCA_024639745.1 Salaquimonas sp.
CAATTTCCTTCTGCTCAGCCTCGGCGCGGAGGTTGACCGCGCCCAAGCGCTCGCGCTCTGCTTTGAGCTTCTCGAGATGGTTCTCGACGGATGCCAATTCCGGCAAACGTCCTTCGCCTTCCAACTTCGCCAATCTTATGCAGTTTTCCGGCGGGCATTCGAGTTCCTCGCGGATGCGTGTTTCGATTTCGGCCCGGCGTTCGCGCGCTGCAATTACCCGCTCTTCGGCTCTCGCCCGGCCTTCCTTGGCCTCGGAAAGCGCGATGATTGCCATGCCTGCAAGTTCGTCCACCTCGGCCAGATCGCTTTCCGCTCTCGCCAGCGCGTCGGCAGCTTCGGAACGCTGCGTCTCGGCGGTCTCAATCTGGCGAACCAGTTCCCGGCGCCGTGCTTCGATTTTAGACGGCGCGTCTTCGATGCCCGCCAGTTCCGCCGCGGCCTCGTCGCGGCGCTTGCTCAGCTGACTGATCTGTTTCGTCGCGTTCTCGACGCGCCGCTGCCAGCTTGCCCGCTCCGACTTGATGGTTTCGAGTCTCCGACCCCGGGCTTCGGCCTCGCGGGCGAGCCCCTCGAAGCGCGCACGGATCTCAGCCACCAGCGCACGATCCTCGGCGACCCGGGTTCGCGCTGCCGTCAATTCGGCCTCGAGGGCAGTCAGATCGGGGATTTCGGAGAACTGGGCCTCCGCGCCGCTTTTCGTCGCAAGGGCCTCCTGCAAATCGGCGGAGAGGCGATTGCGGGCTTCCTCAAGCGCGGATCGACGCGAACTCAACTCGCTGGTCGCTCTTTCGGCGCGAGCAATTTCCTCTCTGACTTCGCGCAATTCGCGCTGCGCATTCATCCAGTGATCCCGGGTTTCACGCGCAGATTGACTAGCATTCGCAGCGGCTTGCTTTGCCTCTTCATGTGCAGTTTCCGCAGCACGCAATGCCTTCGTGACCTCTACCGCATCACGGTCAAGCTCCGCCAACCGGTTCTTCTGGGAAAGCCTGATTGCAGAAGCGGTCGGTGCTTCCGACGACGCTTCGAAACCATCCCAGCGCCAAAGATCACCCTCGACGCTGACCAGACGCTGACCCGGCTTGAGTTGCGACAATAGAGCGGCAGCTTCGGAGGTTTCCACGATACCGGTCTGCGAGAGGCGGCGCGCGAGCTCATCGGGCGCGCGAACGACATCGGCAAGCGAACGGACACCGGTCGGCAGTGCTTGCTCGGGGACATCCCCGGCGATAACCTGCCAGCGGGCCGGCGCCGCCTTATCGTTTGAAACGTCAAGATCCTCGCCAAGCGCCGCTCCCAATGCCTTCTCGAAACCGGGATCCACCTTTACCCGCTCAACGATCGCCGGGAACAGGTCCTGACCGCCCTTGTTCAATACGCGATTGAGCGTTTTCGCCTCGGTGTCGATTTCCGATAGTTTCGAACGATGGCTATCGACGGGTTGGCGCGTATCTGCGACGCCGGCCTCGGTGGCCTCCGCTTTAGTCTCGGCAGTCGCGAAGTCAGCCTCGAGGTCACGCACGCGGTTTTCCAGCATCTCGGCACGATTGACCAGATCGACCGATCCGCTCGTCGCAGCGATAGTCTGCATGATGTCGGCGAGATCCGACTCGTTTCGCTGCATCTGCTCGGTCAGTCGACGATAACGTTCGGAAGCATCTCTTATGTTGCTTTCTATCAGCGATTTGCGGGCGTTCTCCTCGGCAAAACGGGTAGTAAGTTCATCCAGCACCGTTTCGCTCTCGGCCAACTTGGCAGACGCGGCTTCGAGTTCGGTGCGCGATTTCGCTTCAGTTTCCGCAACCGTTTCGGACAGCCGCTTGAGATCGGCTTCTTCTTCGTCAAGCCGGGTCAACATGTCGGAATTTTCAGAAATCATGCGTTCTTCGCGGCCGATATCCTCGAGAAGCTGCTCCAGCCGGCACTCCAACTCCTGCTTGCGGGAAGACAGGCGTTCAAGCTCCTCGTCGATCTGACGCCGTGCGATCGACAAGCGCTGCAGTGCCGCTGCAGCCTCAGCCTCCCCATTGCGCAAGCCCGGAAGCTTGTGCTGCACGATAGCCTGGGCCTTTGCGACTTCGGTTTGCATCTTGGCGCGGCGGCCAACCTCGGTTGTCGCCTCGGTCAGGCGGCTTTCTGAGTCGGCCTCGGCTGCCTTGGAGGCCGTCCATCGCAGATGGTATGCCAAAGCCCACGATTGACGGATATCATTAGAGATGGCGCGATAGCGGTTCGCCTGCCGCGCCTGACGTTTCAGGCTTTCGAGCTGACTATCGAACTGGCCTATGACATCTTCGAGCCGTTCCAAATTCTGATCGGCGGCCCGCAATCGCAGCTCCGCCTCGTGGCGGCGGGAATGGAGCCCGGAAATTCCGGCGGCTTCCTCGAGAAGGGCCCGCCGAGCCTGAGGTTTTGCGGATATCAGTTCGCCGATCCTTCCCTGCCCCACCATAGACGGTGAGCGCGCACCTGTGGAGGCATCAGCGAACAGCAACTGCACATCCTTGGCGCGAACTTCCTTGCCGTTGATGCGGTAGACCGAGCCTGATTCGCGCTCGATGCGCCGGGTAACCTGCAATTCGTCGGCATCGTTGAACGCCGCAGGCGCCGTGCGGTCCGAATTGTCCAGCAAGAGACTGACTTCGGCGGAGTTGCGCGATGGACGATTGCCGGAGCCGGAGAAAATCACGTCATCCATGCCGGATGCACGCATATTCTTGTAGGAATTCTCCCCCATCACCCAGCGCAGGGCCTCGACGAGGTTCGACTTTCCGCAGCCGTTGGGGCCGACAACGCCCGTTAGACCGTTTTCGATCAGGAATTCGGTGGGTTCCACAAAGGATTTGAAGCCAAGAAGGCGCAGCTTGTCAAACCGCATTTGCGCCTCCCAGCAGTACCGCCCGGCATCCATCGGCAGCCAGGACCGGGCGAGCGCGGCCCGCTACGACCGCGCTTTCCAAACAGCGGTCGTCAGAGTTCGCTCTCGATCGCTTCCGACATTCCTTCGACGGTGCGTTTGCCACTGTATTTTTCGCCATTGATGAAGAACGCTGGGGTACCGGATACCCCGTATTGTTCAGACGCCTTCTTGATCGTTTCATTCAACTTGGCTGCAAGTTCCTTGTTTGACAAGCACTCCATGAAGGACTCTTGTGTAAAACCCGCGAGTTTGGAAATCTGCAGAAGCGGGATACGCGGATCCTCTGCACGGGCCCAGGTGGATTGCTGCTTGAACAATACATCCGTCATTGGGAAATAGGCCTGATCTCCGGCGCAACGCGACAGCATCGAGGCGGCATAGGCAACCTTGTCGAGCGGAAATTCGCGGAAAATCAGTTTCGCCTTGCCGGTGTCGATGTAGTTTTCCTTGATGGCCGGAAGCACTTCATTATGGAAAAGCGCGCAGTGCGGACAGGTCATCGAAGCGTATTCGATGATCGTGACCGGCGCATCCGCCTTGCCAAGAACCATATCTCCGAGCGGCGGCTCCTCATTGATGTCGGAAAGGTCCACAGATTGCGCATGCGCTGACTGAACGAACGGCTTCGTCAATCCGGCAAAGCCGATGGCCGTAACAGCGCCGGTTGTGAACACGGTGCCCAGGAGAAGGCGGCGATTAAATTTCATGAACTGCTCCATTTCTTCAAATCAAGATGCTGTACAAGGTTCCAATTGTTCTGTTGCTGGATAGCCCAGTTAGACACCGATTTGAACCGTCGCGACATCAACAATAAGTGTGGCAAAAAGATGCCACCGCAATGCTGAACGGCGCATGAACCCGGTTAACGGCGCTTGTTCACCTTTCCCAGCACACCTCGACCCAGCCGTTCGAGACGCTCGCGCAACCCGGGATCCTCGATCTTGTCGGTAACTTCGCCAAGACGCTTCTCTTCTTCGGCGGTCAGCGGACGGCGCGCCGGCGCATGCTGCTCAGACGTAATATGCCTCTGCTCTATCCGTATCACCGAGATCGCTTCGAACCCGAAGAAACGGTTGACCCGGTCAATGATCTCGCCGGTTTCATGTTGGAAGAAGAGCGCTTTTTCCGGCGCGCAAGCGATCACCAGCGTCCCGGGCCGAAACGGATCCTCTTCGCTTGCGCGGCGGGGCCAGCGGATCTTCTCGGGCCGTGTCCGGCCGGCATAATCCGGTCCCGCGATATCGTCCCAAGCCGCAAGCAGATCGATTGTCATGCCGGAACGCCGGGCGATGACGTCCTGAAGCACATTGGGCAGCAAATCCCCGACCTGACTCGCCGTTCTGCGCTTCTTTTTCCCGGCAGGCTTTTCTGTTGAAGACATGGCAAAGCCCGTTTGACTTTCACCTTCCGAGGCGAAACATACGCGCCATGAATACAGCAGATGGCATGAAGACGAAAGGGAGCGCCCGGCAGGCTCCAAAAGCCGAGAGCTTCTCGGATGCGCTGCTCGCCTGGTACGACCGCCATGCACGGCGGCTGCCATGGCGCGTGCCGCCTGAGGATAGTCGCGTTGGCGTGCTGCCCGATCCCTACCGGGTATGGCTTTCAGAAGTCATGTTGCAGCAGACGCAAGTGGCGACGGTTCGTGACTACTTCATGAAATTCATCCAGCGCTGGCCGACCGTCGGGGACCTCGCAGCGGCCGAAAACGAAGAGGTCATGAAAGCATGGGCAGGGCTCGGTTATTACTCCAGGGCAAGGAACCTCAAGAAGTGCGCCGAAACGGTCGCGTTCGAACTTCAAGGAAAATTTCCCGAAAACGTCGACGGGTTGAAGAAATTGCCGGGTATCGGAGACTACACGGCAGCCGCTATTGCCGCCATCGCCTTCCAAACTCCCATACCCGTGATGGATGGCAATATCGACCGGATCATGACGCGGACTTGCAGAATCGGCTCTCCGGTACGGGATTCCAAGCCTGAAATCAGCGCCAGACTGGAGCCATTGGTCAGCCCTGAACGGCCCGGCGACTTCGCCCAGGCGCTGATGGATCTCGGAGCGACGATCTGCACGCCGAGACGTCCGGTCTGTGCCCTGTGCCCTGTCAACAATTGGTGCGAGGCATTCTCAGAAGGCGATCAGGAAGACTATCCGGTCAAGGGGCCCAAGGCTGAAAAACCAGTTCGCAAGGGCGCCGCTTTCGTCATCGAGGCGGAGAACGGGGCGATCTATCTCCGGCGCCGCGCGGAGAAGGGATTGCTTGGCGGCATGACCGAGATACCCGGCACCGACTGGACCGCCCGGATCGACGGAGAAACCGGCCACGAGAGCCTGCCATTCAAAGCCGACTGGCGCAAAGCCGGGATAGCGCGCCATACCTTTACGCATTTCCATCTGGAGCTTGAAGTCTGGCACGCCACCATTGGCAAGGCCCCTGTAACGGGCGGATGGTGGTCGTCCCCCGGAGAGATCGGCGAGGAAGCGCTGCCGACAGTAATGCGAAAAGCCATTTCGACTGCCCTGCCCGATCTCTTCCGGCGCTGAACTATCGCGGGATGTGCGATCCGGACCGCAAAAAAAGCGGCCCCGGGTTTCGGGAGCCGCCTGGAGTGTCGGTCATGCCGACGGTTTGCCTGGTTCAGGGCCTTAAACGATCACACACCGGCCGTTAAAATTTCGGCACGATAGCGTTTTC
>JAHEHW010000145.1 GCA_024639745.1 Salaquimonas sp.
CCCCCGTCAGCCCGGCCCCGACCATCATCGCCGCGGCGACACCATTGCGCGCGCCCATGCCGCCGAAGTCGAAGGCTTTCTCGACATGCTCGCTATCGCGTTCCCAATAAGGGATGCCGCTGGCCTGCTGGACCGTGTAAGACAGCGCAGAGGCCGCCTTTTGCTTATCAAATCCCATCAGTGACGACGCTGCCGCAGAGGCCCCGAAGAGCGCGCCGAGGCTGTGGGTGCTGTGGGTCGCCGTCCGGGGCCCCGTAACCCCCAGAGCCATCGTAAATCGCGCGCCGATATCGTAGCCCGCCGCCACCGCGTTCAGAACCGCCTTGCCCGATGCACCGCGAGCCTCGCCCACAGAAAGGGCTGCCGGCACAACCGCACAACCGGGATGAAATCGGCCTTCGAGATGGCTGTCGTCGGTTTCGTCGGCGTGGCCCGAAATCCCGTTGGCCAATGCGGCATTGATTGCCGTTGTCCGGATATCGGTGCCCCAGACCGTTGCTTCGGGTGTACCACCCTGGGTCGCGATGAACGTCGTCGCCAGCCGTCCGGCTTTCAGGTGCGCGCCGGAAATGACGGCGGCCAGCGTGTCGAGCAGATGGGACTTGGTCTTCGTTGCAACCTCGGCCGATAGATCCTGACCGGCGACGGACGTGATATAGTCCGCCACTTTCTGCGTCGTGCCCGAAGGGGCCCGCATGTCAGGATCGTTCCTCGGCATCAGGCAGAGACCGTATCCATGATGTCAGCGAGGTCGGGCAAGGTCTCAAAGTCTCGGGCGAGTTTGAGAAACGCTTCCATCTTTTCCTCGCTCAGAACGCCGGCCGCGGCGTCCCTGAATTTGTCCGAGACCTCTTCATAGGTCAGCGGATTTTTCGGCCCACCCCGGTAGTGCGGATCGGACTGATCAAAATATGTGTGCCCATCTTTTGTAGTCAGCGTGATGCGGGCGACGATGACGCCTTTTCCCATCTCTACAATCTCGGGGTCCAGTTCTGCCGTCACCCGTGTTTGCATCTCCTGGCATTTGGGAGACCGCACGAAGGCGTCGGAAAACTCGGCAAGCCCGGCCTTACGACGCAGAACAATGGCGGCCATCTGGAACGCGACACAGAATTTCGCTTCCAGCTCGTTATTCGCATGAGGGATTCGCAGCGGTCCGGGGGTAATCACGTTTGCGCCTGTGCGGACCTCAATTTTCTCGACGTCCTCGGGCTTGATGTCGTGCTTCTCGACGAGCTTCTTCATCGTATCCATGCCGGGATGGCCCACCACGCCGCTGGGGTAGGGCTTGATCGACGTGCCAGGATAGATGATCGCCCAAGGGTCACCCATGCGCCCGATGATCTTGGTTGGATCATACCCGCCGCCGAAGGCCTCGAAGAAACCGCGCCCGGCTTCGAGCGCGTGGGCCGGTCCGTCCATCCCAAGCAAGGCAAAGCGGGCAGCCGTCACCCCGTTTTCAGCGGCGCGCGACATATTCAGCGGCTTCGACATGGTGCCGTGATTGGCCCCGACACCGGCCGACATCGTCGAGGCCATACCCATGGCATTGCACATCTGCTTGTAATCCAGCCCCAGCAGCTTGCCGGCGGCGATCGTCGCCCCGAAGATGCCGATTGTGCCACTGGTATGGAATCCGCGCCCGCCCGTGAAGTGGTCGGCATTGATCGCTTCGGCAATCTTCACCTGCACCTCAAAGCCTAGGATGAACGCGGTCAGGAACTCCTCCGCCGAGACTTTCAGGTGTTCGCCAACCGCAAAACAAGCCGAAAGCGGTTGAATGGTCGGATGGATGAGGACGGACCGATCTTTTTCCTCGGACAACGCCGTGTCGTCGAAATCCAGCGCATGGCCCGACATTCCGTTGATCTGGGCCGCGACGTGAAGCGGCACGCGCATGCTGTCTTTGCCAAGTGTACGCGCCTCTTCGGCGCCACCGACTTGGCGGGCGAGTTTGCGCAGGATGTCGGGTGCCGGTTCCTTCGAGCCAGCCATCATACAAGCCGCGCCATCCACGATGCAGCGTTTGGCGATCTCGATAGCTTCGCCTGGCAGGTCAGCATAGTTGGTGTCGAGGGCGAATTTCACCAGTTCGTGGGTGACGCCGTTCTTGGCGGTTTGGTCAAGAGCCATGAGTAGATCCTATTGCAGCGGCCAGGGGAGAGAGAGGTAATCTTGCAGAAGCCCGGTTGGGTAGCGCAGCGTGAGTTGATCGGAGATGATCCCGAGGAAGAGAATGAACCCGACCCCGCCAAGAATTGCCTTCCACCAGAGGACATGCGCCGCGCGATAAAGAAACAGCGCGATGAAGGTCGCAATCCCCAGCACGAAGCCAACAAGCCCCGAGAACAGAAGCATCACGACCAGCATTCCGATGTAGAACTCTGCCGAGCGCCCCCCTTCGGGCACGGATTTCAGTTCTGCATCGTAGAAGAAATCGGACGGTGCCCGCTTGAAGGCCATCATCAGAACCACGGGCGCCAGAAACACCAGCGTGCTGACCGAGGCGACCAATGGATACATGCCGGTAAGAGAGTTGAACTTCAGTGAGTCCTGGAAGACGTAAATCGCGAGTGCGATGACGCCGGAAACGAAAATCCACTGTGGCATCAGTCGAAGATGGCTGTGCGGGCCGTCGACCGTGACGGGCTCTGAGCTCTTCTGCTTGAAGAAAACCGCAAGCGCGATCGAAAGGACCGTCAGCGCGATGAGCACCTGAACGATCGGGCGCTCGATGAAAGTAATCCCATACAGCGTGACCGTCTGATAAACTGAAGCTTCGACCCGGGTTGACAGCACAAAACCGATCAGGAGCGCCGGCCGCGACCATCCAAAGCGCTTCATATAGATGCCCAGAACCGAAAGCAGCAGTAGCGCAATCAGATCGCCCCAGTTCCTGGTCGCCTGAAAGGCGGCAAAAAAGATAAGGCCGATCATGAAAGGCGCAATCAGGGTGTATTTGATTGTTGTGATGCGTGCGATCTGCGGGGCCAGAAAGAAACAGATGCCCGCGCCCACAATATTGGCCACCGCAATTGACCAGATCATCAGATAGACCTTGTCCATATTGTTGTCGATCATGTCCTTGCCGGGCTCGATGCCGATCAAGATCAGCCCGCCAAGCAGGATCGCCATACTGCCCGAGCCGGGGATGCCGAGGAGAAGGGTTGGCACAAGGGCCCCGCCTTCTTTGGCGTTATTGGCCGATTCAGGCGCCACGACGCCGCGCGGGTCGCCCGTTCCGTAGCTTTCGCGGTTTTTCGTGGTCTGGACGGCGTGACCATAAGCGATCCAGTCCACCACGCTGCCACCCAGTCCCGGCAATGCGCCGATCAGCGAACCAATCATCGAGCAACGCAACGACAGCCACCAGTTATTTGCCCAGTCGCGGAACCCCTTCGCCCAGCCCGTGCGCTCCAACCGGCCGGTTTCCGAGATTGTCGACTGGCGGCGCAGGAGATCCACGATCTCTGGCGTCGCGAACATCGCAAGTCCAATAATAACCAGAGGCAACGGATCGAGCAGGTATTCCGTGCCGAACGCGGCGCGTTGAACACCAGAGAGCGGCGCTGATCCCAGCGCACCCAGCAAGAGGCCGAGGCTGCAGGCCGCGAGCCCTTTCCAGATATTCGCTCCCGTAAGGATGCCGACCATGGAAAGAGCAAGGATCACCAGCATCAACTGCTCACCGAACCCGATTTGCAGGATGATGGGCGTTGCAAATACAACAGCGAAAGACAGAACAAAGGCGCCGAAGATGCCGCCAAAAAGTGACGAAATAAACGCGATAGACAAGGCCCGCGTTCCTTCGCCTTTCTTTGTCATCGGGAACCCATCGAGCACTGTGGCCTGCGACCCGGATGTTCCGGGGATACCCATAAGCACCGAGGGGAACGTGTCGGAGGTCGTCGTCACCGCAAGAAGACCAATCATCATGGCCAGCGCAGAACTTGGATCCATACCAAAGACGATTGGAAGAAGAAGGGCGAGGCCAGCCGTGCCGCCAAGTCCCGGCAAGATACCAACCACGAGTCCGACGATGACCCCGGCCACGAGGGCCAGCATGGTCTGGAGTGTGGCCAGTTGGGCCAATGCGATGGTCGCCGCTTCGTACATATCACTCGTCCCCGTTTGGTTTTTTGGCGTCGCCGGTCTGCGGATTTAGCGGACGCTGCATGAGTATATCGATTTGCTACCCGAACAGCCGCCGGGCAAAGCAGGGCGGCACCGAAATGGCCCCGCCCCACCAAGTGTGAACTATAGGTCTAGTTCAGGGAGGTATCGAAACGCTCCATCAGGAACTCTGCAGCCCATTCGCGGACTTCCGGAGCAATTGCCGTCCCGGTGGCCATGGCCTGTTGAGTTTCGTCGCCAAAGTTCAAGGGCATGGAACCGACCTCGCGGGGAAGCGCGGCGATAATTTCCGGATCAGACGTCACCGCTCTCATCGCGTCGATATAGACCTGACGGATGTTGTCGGGCGTGCCTGGCGGCAGCATAACGGCTTTTGACAGCATCACCTTGGCATTCATCAGCGCCTGCTGCAGCTCGTAGGCGGTGCCGCTTGGTGCTTCGCCCGTAACCGCTTCATAGAACTCGGGGAAAGTGGGGGTATCGGGCAAATCCGGGTCGCGCTGCAGGTTACCATTCTCGTCGATAACGCCGTAGCTCCAGACCGGGTTAACCTCGGGATCATCGCCGTAATCCTTAAGATAGGACCTTACGTTGTCGGTGTTTACGTTCATCTCACCACGCTGGAACGCAGCTTCTGCATCCTTCGAAGCCAGGCCGAAAATATAGTTCGCGTCTACGCCGAGCATCTCCATCGACACGAAATCCAAGAGTTCCGCCGATAGCGGCGTCTCTGTTCCGAACCGGATGTTAGCAGACTTCAGAGCTTCATAGTCGGCCATCATGTCTTCATGGCCTAGCCCCAAGTCATCACTGATCGCGTACATGGTAGCGCCACGAGCAAAGCCAGTTACCGCAACCCAATCATTTGGGTTGTATCTGGCAACATCCGAACCAAGGATGACCGGTAGGAGCGACGAAGTCGAAGCCATGATTAGCATCGTGCCGTCGTTCGGAGCATTTTCGTGAAAGTCATTGGACGCAATCACCGAACCTCCTCCGGGCTGGTTCAGGACGATTACGTTGGGGTTGCCAGGCAGGTGCTCACCCAGTTTGGCTTGCAAGAGACGCGTTAGACGATCCGTGCCGCCGCCTTCACTGAAGCCGACAATCCAGGTCACAGTCTGACCTTCAAGCGTGAAGTCGTCGGCCAAAACAGTGTTCGGCGCTGACAGCGCCAGGGCTGCAGCCGCGCCCGTAAGCAGTTTCATTAATCCACTCAGCATGGATAGTCCTCCCATAGTAGAAACGGCCTTTCATTCTGATAGCCGTTCAAGATCAATCGTGCGGACAGGTTGACACCGAGCGATAAATTACGCAAATTCAAAAAAATCCCGTATTAATGAATGCAAGGAATTTATAAGTGATCCGAGATACTTCTCTTGGCGAAATCATCGCGTTCGTCACTGTTGCGCGGCTTGGAAGTTTCGCTTTGGCCGCCGATGAACTTCTTGTTACTCAATCTGCGTTATCCAAACGGATCA
>JAHEHW010000146.1 GCA_024639745.1 Salaquimonas sp.
CGAGGATCAGGCTGGAGGCCATAGCGGCGAACACACTATCAATTCCTTCCGCGCTTTCGCCTCTAGAGCCGAACGGGATATGCACCGCTTCCGGATTCAATATGTTGAGCATCCCGACCAGAAGCCCGACCAAGCCGAAAAACAACAATATACAGACGAAAACCCGGATTGGCGATGGCATGGCGAAACCTGTCATTCCATCAGGACATTGCAGATCTTATTGCCGCAGACGCCTTCTTTGCATCTCTCGAACTGAAGATCGCCCCAACACGGTTGCCGCCAGATCGCCGTTTTGTTTGCGCACGATCCCCGGAGTAAGGAACGCGTCTACTGGCGACCATATAGCCAGCCGCAACAACAGAAAAACTCATAGAAAAGTGAACGAAAGCAGCACTCCAGATACCAAGAGAAGCAGCATCGTGGCCCCACTGCCGGTCTTTCCAAGATAGAAACGGTGCGCGCCAAACCCGCCCTAACTAACCCAGAGTATATAAACGACTGTCATCGAATTTTTACCGGCTCCGTAATTTATCAAGCCCTCAGCATCGACTAAAGCGTGCATATGTATACTGCCGGATATTCCATTTATCATATCACCTCTGTTAAAAATACGATCTGGAGGCTATCCGTAAATCCTTAAGCGTTTAATACCCTATTGTAAGCATCGAGCACGCTTTCTTTCATCATTTCCGAAAGCGTCGGATGCGGGAAGACCGTGTGCATCAGCTCTTCTTCGGTCGTTTCCAGCCCCATGGCGACGACAAATCCCTGAATAAGCTCGGTCACTTCGGCGCCCACCATATGCGCGCCGATTAGCTCACCGGTCTTCTTATCGAAAATTGTCTTGATAAGGCCATTGTCTTCGCCAAGTGCAATGGCTTTGCCATTGGCGCCGAACTGGAAGCGACCGATCCGGATTTCCCGGCCGGCCTCCTTGGCTTTCGCTTCGGTCAACCCAACAGAGGCAACCTGCGGATGGCAGTAAGTGCAGCCCGGGATCTTGAGTTTATCCATCGCGTGAACACCCGGCACACCGGCAATTTTCTCAATACAGATAACACCCTCATGCTCTGCCTTGTGCGCCAGCATAGGCGGACCGGCTACATCGCCGATCGCGTAAATGCCTTCCACATTGGTCCGGCAATAATCGTCAATCAAGATACAACCGCGATCGGTCTTGATGCCTAAAGCCTCGAGCCCGAGATTCTCGATATTGCCCTGGACACCAACGGCCGAAATCAGCTTATCGGCTTCGATGGACTGGGTTTTGCCGTCCTTGGTCTCGACTGTTGCCTTGACCGAACTGGCACCTTTCTCGACCTTGGACACTTTGGCCTCGGTCAGAATCTTCATGCCCTGTTTCTCAAGCGATTTGCGGGCAATTCCGGAAATTTCCGCATCCTCGACCGGCATGATGGTCGGCATCAATTCGACGACGGTAACGTCGCATCCCATGGAATCGTAGAAGCTCGCGAATTCGATTCCGATGGCACCGGAGCCCATTACAAGAAGCTTCTTCGGCAATTCCTTCGGCACCATCGCTTCGAAATAGGTCCAGATCAGCTTGCCGTCCGGCTCGATACCCGGCAGCGCGCGAGGGCGTGCGCCGGTGGCGACAATGATGTGCTTGGCCATATATTCACCCTCGCCCTTGGTGCCTTTGGGCGCCGGATGCTGCGGTTCCATCGGCTTCTTGGAAGATGCCGAAACGCTGATCTTGCCTTTTCCGGCAAGTTTAGCCTCGCCCCAGATGACGTCGATCTTGTTCTTCTTCATCAGGAAACCGACGCCACCATTGAGCCGCGCTGAAACTTTGCGCGAACGATCGACGACCGCACCGACATCGGCTTTTACCTCACCGGAAAGCGAAAGCCCGTAATCCATCAAGTGATCGGTATAATGCTTGATCTCCGCTGATCTGAGCAGCGCCTTTGTCGGGATGCAGCCCCAGTTCAGACAGATGCCGCCGAGGTGCTCACGCTCAACAATGGCGGTCTTGAAACCAAGTTGCGCGGATCGGATCGCAGTGACATATCCCCCGGGACCCGATCCAATGATGATGACGTCATAATTTTCGGCCACTTGGCTTCTCCCTGCATTGCGTTTGCCGCTTGCCGGCTTTGCTGGCAAGCCCGGGCCGAATCATCAGCCCTGCAGCATGCCGTAGAGTTCGTCTTTCAGATGCATGCGCTTCTTGCGCATTTCCTCCATGTGGAAATCATCGGTTGGCTCGACATCGGTCTCTGCCCGGTGAACCGCCCGGTTGATTTCGTGATATTCTTCATACAGCTTCGAAAAATGCGCGTTTCCCTGCTTCATTTGGGTGATTTTTTCCTGAAATTCCGGAAATTCCTCAACCAGTTCGTGCGGCACATGGGACATTGTTGAACTCCTTGTTGTGATGCTCTGTCGGCCAAACCCTAATGCGGAACGGCAATTGCGCCTTGACCGAAGTCAAACAGGAAGCCTTACATACTTGTCCGGAAGAATCGGAGTACCGATAACCTTCACCGGGAAAACGATATGCAACAGGCCTTCGACCTCCTTTCCTTTTAAAACATTCTCGAACTGCCTTGGATGATCAGCGTGCCGGGAATGCTGATCATCCTTGTATTCCTGTTCGGCGCTCTCGTCTCGGCATTGCGCCTGCGTGTCATCCCCGCCTTCATCAGTCTTGTCTGGGCCTTTATCCTCGCCATCATGCTTTATCAGGGCGGTCAGGCATTGGTTCAAATCAAGGGCATTCAGACTGGCCCCGCAACCGAAGAGCAGGAAGATGATATCACACCAGCATTCCCATCGGATTTTCGATATACTGTTTGAACGCTCCCAGCAGTTGCGCACCGAGTGCACCGTCCACGCAGCGGTGGTCGGTTGAGAGCGTGACCGTCATCATGTTCGCCACCTGCACGGTGCCGTCCTTCACGATGGCGCGCTGTTCACCGGCACCGATCGCCAGAATGGTAGCATGAGGCGGATTGACCACTGCCGCGAAATTCTTGACGCCCATCATGCCCATATTCGAGACGGCAGTCGTTCCGCCCTGATATTCCTGCGGCTGCAGTTTGCGTTCCTTCGCCCGCTTGCCGAGATCTTTCATCTCGTTCGAGATAACCGAAAGCGTCTTCTGCTCCGCATTGCGAATAATTGGCGTGATCAATCCGCCCGGGATCGAAACGGCGACACCGACATCGGCATGTTTGTGGTGAACCATGTTCTCGTCTGTCCACGAGACATTGGCATCCGGCACATCGCGGAGCGCGAGCGCAAGCGCCTTGATGATCATGTCATTGACCGACAGTTTATAAGCCGGCTTGTCATCATGCTGAGGCGCGGAATGATTGAGATCCGCCCTGAGCTTCAGCAGCGCGTCGAGTTCGCAATCGACCGATACATAGAAATGAGGAATGGTCTGCTTGGATTCCTGCAGGCGCTTCGCGATCGTCTTGCGCATATTGTCGTGCTTGACGAGTTCGTAGCTACCTTCCTCGAAATTCTTCAGCACGGCATCGGCGGAAGGGCCGGTAGCCAATGTCTGCGGTGCAACTGCTGTTGGTGCCTCAGCAGCCTTCTCGCCCGGCTTCTTGGCCGCTCCCTCCGAAAGCGCTTTTTCAACATCCCGCTTGATGATGCGGCCATGCGGGCCAGACCCGCTTATTGACGCGATATCGACACCTGCCTCCTTCGCAATCCGGCGCGCCAATGGTGAGGCGAACACTCGCTCTCCGCCACTGGCTGGCGCAGGGCCTGCCGCTGGCTGCACCGGAGCCTTGTCTGGCGTTGGAATACCCTTTTCGGCCGGCGCTTCGGCAGCCGACTTGTCGGCTTCCTTTTTAGACTCAGCTTTTTCGGAGCCGCCACCGCCAACCTTTGCCGCTTCGGCCGGGTCCTCGCCTTCTTCAGCCAGAATGGCGATCACCTCGTTGACCTTGACCCCTTCGGTACCGGCCTCGACCAGGATCTTGGCGATCTTGCCTTCATCGACAGCCTCGACCTCCATGGTCGCCTTATCGGTTTCTATTTCAGCAATCACGTCGCCCGGCGCGATATCGTCACCTTCCTTGACCAGCCATTTGGCCAAGTTGCCCTCCTCCATGGTTGGCGACAAAGCTGGCATCGTAATGTTGATCGGCATCCTAGGAGCTCCCATGTCCTTCCTCGAACGACGTGCCGTATCGGCCGTTGTTGAGGAGCCTTTCCTTTGTAATCAGTACCCGACCGTCATCGGCGGGTACTATTTCCGCAAGGCGGGCGAGCCGCGTGGCTTCCTCCACCGCCTTTCCAACCGCTTCTTCGGGCGCTAGCACCCGGTTCGAAAACGCTTCCAGCGCGTCCCTCGCAATCACCACGACCACGTTTCGCCCCTCCATCAGAACCGCATCCGAAAGGCGGTCATAGCGGACGGTCTTGAGGTTCAGCCGCTGGATCATGGAAACATGATCTAGCGGTAGGAAACCGCTTTGACCGCAGCCACCACTTCATCGACATTCGGCAGCGCCAGTTTCTCGAGATTGGCAGCGTAAGGCATTGGTACATCCTTGCCGCAGATCGTGACGACCGGCGCATCGAGATAATCGAAGGCGCGCTGCATGATCTGGCTGGCGATGTGATCGCCGACCGAGCTTTGCGGGAAGCCTTCTTCCACCGTGACAAGACGACCGGTCTTCTGGACCGAAGCAATGATCGTGTCGAAATCCAGCGGTCGAACCGTACGCAGGTCGATAATTTCGCAGGAAATCCCCACTTCCGCGAGCTTTTCAGCCGCCTTGACCGCGTAAGTCATACCGATGCCAAACGAAACGATGGTGGCATCGTCACCTTTCTGATGAATGCGCGCCTTGCCGATGGGCAGGACGAAATCATCCATTTTCGGGACTTCGAAGGACTGACCGTAAAGGATCTCGTTTTCGAGGAAAATGACCGGGTTCGAATCACGAATGGCAGCTTTCAGCAAGCCTTTGGCGTCGGCAGCCGTATAAGGCATAACCACCTTCAGGCCCGGGATATGGCTGTACCAGGCGGCGTAACATTGCGAATGCTGCGCGGCCACGCGCGCAGCAGCGCCGTTGGGCCCGCGGAACACGATCGGCGCACCCATCTGCCCACCGGACATATAGAGCGTCTTGGCAGCCGAGTTCACGATCTGGTCGATTGCCTGCATGGCGAAGTTGAACGTCATGAATTCGACGATCGGCCGCAAACCCGCCATCGCAGCGCCAACACCAAGACCGGTAAAACCATGCTCGGTAATCGGCGTGTCGATCACCCGACGCGCGCCGAATTCATCAAGCAAGCCCTGCGTGATCTTGTAGGCGCCCTGATATTCGGCAACCTCTTCACCCATAAGGAAGACATTGTCGTCGCGACGCATTTCTTCGGCCATCGCCGTGTTCAAAGCTTCGCGAACGGTGATTGTCTCCATCTCGGTGCCAGCCGGGATATCGGGATCATCCGGCACTTCCGGTGCCGCGGCCTGAGCAGGCGCCGCCGACGGCGCTTCCGAAGCTTCTGCAGGCGCATCAGCCGATGACGCCTTTGGCGCGGGCGCACCTCCGCCACCGCCGCTCTTTGCAGCGGCTTCCAGGTCTTCACCCTCTTCC
>JAHEHW010000006.1 GCA_024639745.1 Salaquimonas sp.
GCGACCAGCCAGGATATAATTGATACGGCTCTGGTGTTACGCCTCAAACGGGTGACAGGATTACATCGGGAAAAACTGGTAGGTCTGCTGACCGCAATCGACCGCCTGGAGCAGGAATTCGGCGAAAACCGCCTGATGGGAAGAACCCGAATGCAGGCGGCTTTGCCGATAAAAGTCGCCGATCGTTTGGCGAACTGGAAAGCGCCGGTATCAGCTCATATTTCGACCCTGGAAAAGTTCGAGGGCAAATTGTTCGTCCTGCAATTTGGCGGGGCCGTCGGTACGCTCGACAAGCTTGGTGAAAAGGCGTCGGAGGTTACCGGCGCTCTTGCGGGGCGGCTGAGCCTCGCCGTGCCGGCGCGTAGTTGGCATACCGACCGGCGGTCCATTGTCGAGTATTGCGAATGGCTGTCCCATGTAACCGGCAGTCTCGGCAAGATCGGGGCCGACATAGCGCTCATGGCACAGAACGAGCGTGCAGAAATCGAAATTTCCGACACTGGCGGTTCGTCCGCCATGCCGCACAAGCAAAACCCGGTGCTCGCGGAAAGCCTCGTAACCTTGGCGCGATTCAACGCCACACAGATTTCCGGCATGCACCAGGCCCTGGTTCACGAGCAGGAACGCTCCGGTACTGCCTGGTCCCTGGAATGGATGCTCGTCCCACTTATGGCAGTTGCAACCGGCGCAGCAAGTCGCAACGCGTTGAAGCTGTGCGAAGCGATTAGCCGTCTCGGCGAAAACTAGCGGCTATTGGCGCTCGCATCCGTTGCCGATATGCTTAGCCGATCGCCTTCCAAGCACGTTTTCGTCGAGGAGAGAGGATGCGGATGAGAACTAAGCTTTTCGCCCTGTCGCTTTTGAGCGTCGTTTTTGCGCTTCCAAGCACGGCTATCGCGCAAAGCGGCAAGGAGCTTCTCGAAAAGGGCTACCAGATTGCCCGCGAGCACTGCGCCCGATGTCATGTGATCAGTGACGACAACCGCATGAGCGGTATTTCCTCAACCGCGTCTTTCCCGATGATGGTCAACTATCTCGACGACTGGGAACTCCGCTTCGAAACCTTCTTCGCCCGTAACCCGCATCCGGCGCATGTTCGCGTGGACGGCAGCGATCCGCCATCCGCCTGGCCGACGGGTACGGTTCCCGTTGAAATAACAGCGGACGACGTCGAGTCGCTGCTTACCTATGCCCGCTCGCTTCGCAAGTGACGGGCAGGGCGTTGCTAGTTTAGAATTATTCTAAAGTATTGTTTTTATTATGAAAATCTTGACCGTATCCGGTCATGTGGGTATAGGTTCAAATGTAAATTGAAATTCTGATTGCGCCGCCTTGAACGGCGCTTATTGGAGAGAAACATGAATAGACTGATTTCCGCTGCCCTTGGCAGCGTGGGCCTCGCGGCCGTTTCCCTTGCATTTGCGCTTCCGGCTCAGGCCGCTGATGAGGTCAATATCTATTCCTACCGTCAGCCCGAATTGATGGAGCCCGTGCTCAATGCGTTTTCCGAAAAGACTGGAATCAAAACCAATGTCGTATTCCTGGACAAGGGTCTTATCGAGCGGATTGCGGCCGAAGGTAAAAACTCCCCGGTTGATCTGATCCTGACGACCGATATCGCCCGGCTTCAGGGCGCTGAAGACGCTGGCATCACTGCCCCGGTCAACGACGAATCGATCGAGCAGCACATTCCTGCCGAATATCGCGATCCGGACGGCAATTGGTTCGGCCTGACCATGCGTGGACGCGTGGTCTATGCCTCCAAGGACCGTGTAGAACAGGATTCGATCACCTATGAAGATCTCGCTGATCCGAAGTGGAAAGGGCGCATCTGCATCCGTGACGGGCAGCATGTTTATAACATCGCGCTGTTTTCTTCGATGATCGCCCATCACGGCGTCGAGGAAGCGGAAAACTGGATGACAGCGCTGAAAAACAATCTGGCGCGCAAACCGACCGGAAATGACCGGGCTCAGGCAAAATCGATCTATGCCGGCGAATGCGATATTGCGATCGGCAACACCTATTATGTCGGTCTTATGATTACCAATGACGAGCAGCCAGAGCAGAAAGAGTGGGCGAACTCGATCAAGGTTATCTTCCCAAACAAAGATGGACGCGGCACCCATGTGAACCTTTCGGGCATGGCTCTGGCGAAATACGCGCCAAATCGTGAGAACGCGATCAAGCTAATGGAATTCCTGGCCAGTCCAGCAGCCCAGCAGGTCTATGCCGAACAGGTTTTCGAGTATCCCGTCGCGCCGGGCACGGAAATTTCGGATGTCGTGAAAAGATTTGGTGAGCTTCATCCGGACAGCCTTTCGCTCTCGAAAATCGCCGAATTTGCGAAGGAGGCTTCCAAGATGGTAGACCGCACCGGTTTCAACCAGGGCCCGAACAGCTAAATCCGTATTAGGTATGTCCTAAAAGGCCCGCTCTTGTTAGCGGGCCTTTCTTGTTTTGCGGGGAGGGTGGACCGAATACTCGGTTGGCGAGGTCCCGGCTTCCGGTTGATCTTGGATCATTGACGATTATGTCAGACGCAGGCGCTTATTCTTCGGCTCGAATGAACAGGAGGCGGCCGGTGCATATTCAGAACAAATCGCGAAAGCCGTTTGTATCATTGACGATTGCGACCGCGCTCACGTTTTCCTTGATCGGAAAGGCGCCCCTTGCCAAAGCGCAGGGCGTGGATCCGGAAAAAGCTCTTGATCAGATGTTCAACGGCTTCGTGCTCGTCGACCGTTCCAAAATGGATGAGGAAATTCGGGATGATATCATAGCCGCCATCGGTCATTCTTCAAAAATGGCAGCGGAGGTTCGCAAGCTCTTCAAGATTGACCGGATGATCCTGGTTGGCGTGTCTGACGAAGTAGCGACCGTCGAACCGGTAAAAGAAGCCATGGCGAAGAATAAGGAGGGCCTCATCGAATTGCGGCAGGCGGTTGAGGGCAGCGCCTTGCTATATAATATGCTCGAATCCCGCGGCCTGCTGATGTCTGATCTTGTGGCAGCGGAATTTCTCGGTGAGAGCAATATCAGGCTTTATGTTACCGGTAATCCGGAAGCACAAACCACGGATTCTCCGTGAGCCGCGCATCGTTGCTGCCGTGTCATGCGACGACAGCGTCTGATTTATGGCTTGATGGATAGAATTGGCATATTTGTTCGTATTTATTTGATAATTTGAAATGGCTTTACCAGATATAGGCGATAGGATGATCTATGTTGAAAACTTATTCTTTTCCACGAGGTTACCGTGCGGTACTATCCTTTGCTCATCGACTTGGCGGAAAACGCGTTCTTTTCTCGGGCGCGGGGTTGCATGTTGCAGCCAAGATTCGCTTATTGCTCAAAACCGAGGCTCGAATAGAGTTCTATGGCGATCCGGCCTGCGATAATGTTTTGGATCGAGCGCAGGACGGGCAGTTGGTTCATTTCTCCCGATGTCTGACTGCGGGGATCTGCGTGGCGCGGGCCTTGCGGAGGGCTCGAACAGCCGCCCCCGCTACGTACGTTCTGGAAAAGGCTTTTGCAGGCTGATAGTCGCTTGCCGCGATTTCCCAAGTTGACATATCGGCCATGGCTGGCCTGATTGCTCCGTCCCGCGCGGCGCCGGGTACGAACTTGCCTGACTTCAATGGCGCATATTCCATCGACGACTCGAGACTATTCATGCGCTCTGTGCGGTCCAATCCGTGCGTGGGCCATTTTGATCTTGATTTCCCTTGATACCCCTAATATGCACGGCAGCGGAGAGGTGGCCGAGTGGTCGAAGGCGCTCCCCTGCTAAGGGAGTAGGCGGCTTAAACCCGTCTCGAGGGTTCGAATCCCTTCCTCTCCGCCATTATATTTTTATAAGTTATTGTTCTTTATACGTTTTTATTTATAAATACGGTTTCTTGCCTACTTCTATGCCTACTTCAGGTGTATAAAAATGGCTTTGTCTGCTGAATAACGCTTATTCTCGATCAGAACTGACTGCTGGCCGCAAAGAAGAACCCGCGCCGGGAGGATTGCGCGGGTCTGAAGGTTTGGAGGAGGTCAAAGCTGTTGGCTTGATGATTATTTGATAGCACTTGATCAGAGTTGCGAATGTGCAATCCATCACAGGGCGGACATCAAATATCCTGCATTAGTCTATTGGCATATCGCACCAACATCCTTGCAGCTTTTGCCTGGCTTGTCCGGTTGCCATGCTTATAGTTACCATTCTTCTCGCCTGATGACGCACCACCTCTTGCTCTATGCATCCGGCAGACACGATAGCCATTGACCGCTGGGTTCTTGCAAGGGTTTCCAGTTCGCTTGAAGTGGGCAGCGCATCTCGTTGACTGATGCATTGGCAGCTTGGTTTGCATTCGTCAGCCTCTAATTCGCACGTTTAAACGACCCACTACGCTTCGCTCCAGTTTTCTGCATGTTGGAAACGACCATTCAGACGCCATTCTCAATTTCACCAATGGCGGCGGTAGGGTCTGTAATGCCGCCGATAGGGGCGATAGTGCCGACCGCTATTGAAATTAAAGTCTAGTATGATGGACGGCGGCCTCACATATAACGGCGGATAGTACGGTTCATAGAGCGGCCTGTAATATGGAGTATAGCTTGGTGCTGGAACATAACGAGGTCCAGAAAAACTCAGGTAGTATTGGGACGCATAGCCGCGAATGTTCCGCCATTGAACCTCACACCAACTTCTCCCCTGAAGACAACCATAAACATAAACAGGCGAACGCGCCGGTATTGCCGTGATGACCGGATTGGCAGTGGAGGGGCCTGTTCGAAGATTGAGGTCTGCCGTCGTATAGGCGTTCTGCGCAGCAGCCTGCGAGAAACTGAAAACAAGCGCGGACAGGGCCAGTGAAATGACAATTGAGAGGCGAGAGGATGCATTCTTAGCGGACATGGTATTTCATCCAAATTAATAAGACCATAGACAATAACATACTTTCTGTACCTGAATGTGACCTGAACAAGTCTGCTTTGCGCAGGGTTGTGGTCGCTTTTAATTTATACCCCCACCCCTTGATTATGTCTTGGTCTTTGATTGGTTGATGTTACCAACCACTGCCTAACCGTCTTCGTTCGCATTGACATGCTGAACGGTAACCTTCTGCTTCCGAGGATTGCGATACTTGCGCAAGGCTTCCATCTGGCTGGTGAAGCTTCTGGTCAGTTTGTTCAGCGTCTTCTCCATGACCTCAAGCTCTTCGAGAGTCTAAGAACGGTTCAACTTGCGAGCACACGTCATGGCCTGGACATGAATGGCTGACATCTGGGCAATCAGCATCCCTTCGACCTCTTCCCTGGGCTTCAGGTTTACCAAAACAGCAAAGGCAAAATCAGACTCCTCCTGGTTGATTTCATTTCCTTTACTGACAGCATTGACCAGTTGGCTGGATAAGGCCGAATAGAACCGGCGGTTATGGGAAACCAGCAACCTTTCGCCTTCAGTTACCCTCAGGTGCGTTGTTCACACGCGTCGATACCGACCAGTAAGTGAGCTTTTTCTCGGGTGTTGGTTCGAGCAGTCGGGCCTTTTGTTCTGGCAGGTAACAGCTTAGCCGAGGAAAAAGGTACCACTGGCGCGACCAGCGGGTTACTCGACAGTTACAATCGTCCCGCTGCTGTAATTGAAGGTTGGCTGCATTCCGCAGCCTGACTTAAGCGCTGTGAGGTTCGCTCCAGAACGCTCTCATTGACCCAGGAGAGGCGTTCCGCACCGATCAGTGCTGTGCCCTGACTTCGGTGGGTGTCCGGCCAGTCCAACGTTTGAATGCTACGCTAAAGGCGCTTTGGTCAGCATAACCAAGAAGAAAGGCGACCTGTTGAAAGTTTAGCTTCTCTTCAGCTATGTACCTCTCGGCCAAATCGCGGCATATGTCATTATGGATTTGCGTAAAACTTAACTCTCTTTCGGCAAGACGTCTGTGCATAGTACGAAGAGTAATGCCCAGTTCAGTAGCAACAGTATCAGCTTTGGCTTGACCGCTTGGCAGCAGTTTGACAATAGTCTGGCGGATGTCAGTTATCAGGTTGGATGGCTGAGGTTCGCGGTCCTTAAGCACCTGCTCACAATGCCGCTTCAGGATTTTCAGCAAGCGGTCGTCGGCAGTGGCTATTGGAAGCTGCAGAAGCTTTCTGTCTAGAATGATTTGGTTGCTGTTTTGCTTGAACCCGACTGGACAGCCCAGTTGTTCTTCAATGTATGCTTTACGCCGTGTCTGACCGAGCGCATGAACAAAGTGAACCTTTTGCGGCACCAGTTTATCAGCCAAAATGAACTGATACGCATGTATCATAGCCGCTGTACCAGCCTCTGCGGCCTGCACATAACGATAGAAATCAGGGCGCGACGGGTTGAAGTGTAAAACCGCTGATCCGCCTTGCATCTCTAGATCAAGCGTCCAGGCTTCTGTATGCACCGAAAGGTAACGCTCCAGGTTGAGCAATGCATCTTCAAGCGTCGCAGACGACAAACCAATATAGGCCAGAGCATCAAAATCACGCGGATCAATTCGACGGGCGAGGTTCAAGCCATAATACTGGTCATCCGTCTCCCGAGCTGCAGCTTGGATAAGCAAGGCATGGCACTCATAGGGTATCCAGCCCTGATCCCTGTTTAGCTGATACTTCTTTAGGCCAGCCTCCAACAATAATGGATCAGTAGCTATGCCTGCTTCCTTCAGTTCCTTCAGGATCTGTTTCGCGGCCATATTCTGGACTTTCGGTGTGTCAGACATTCAATAGTTTCTCTCACTACATTCCCGGCCGCTCCTACAAGATTTCCCAATCGGGGCAATCCCGGAACCTTTAGTTTGGCACAAATTGGAATAGATTGTCCGCATTTCAAAAGAAGTTCTGAGAGACAAGCGCGACCTTCATTCCTAGATTGGACTGGTGGACGGAGCAACAGGATTACTCCGGGAAAGCATTTGAGTGTGATTGCTCAAACTTATGCGGTGAAAACTGGAGTTAATGAACGGGCGCTGATGTCGTGCCGGATAACGGCATCAGGTTTTCTCTTCTCCGGAACGAAAACAATGGCTGAAACCGCGTCCTTAGATTTAGTGTCAGTCATTCGCCCGCCCTGCCGTTCATATATTGGTTTAAGGCAACGTTTCGTCGTTGTTGCGGCCGATCAAAAGTTCCAGAATATTAGGAGCAGCCACTTGTCCTTATTCGATAACGCAATTGAAGCCAAATCAGCTGAAGAACTCATTCAGCATTACAAGCAGGTTCGCAGTCGGCTAATAAAGAAAACTACTCCTGAGCAACAGAGAGATGAATTGAAAATTGCAAAGAACCCATCCACGCATGAAGTCTTGAGGTTGGTTTTTTGCGAAGAATATGACAGCATTTAATTGTGGGGAAGTTCAAACGCTTTTCCCGCTCAAAACCCTCCCTTCAGCACATGGTTTGAGCGGTGCGCGTTTGGATGGTGTCGGGTAATGGCCGGAATTTGCGGCTGAAAATCTTTTGGCGACACGCACACTTTTGAGCTTACGCCCTGCGATCCGTGCTATCCACTTGCGGGGATCTTGAATTAACGACTAGGCTGTAAAGATGAACGCTTATGTGATAAGCCAACTCAGGATCGACAACCCCGATGACTATCAAGAGTATCTAGATGGGTTCCCGCCATGCTTTCAACGTCATGGTGGCGAATTGCTGGCAACTTCCACTTCCAAAGAGGAAACAATACTGCTCGAAGGCGACTAGGCCCTGCCGCCGCACTGTATTAATGCGCCTTCCAACAAAAGTGGCCGCCAAGGTGTGGTTCGATGACCCTGACTACAAGCGCTCGCAAAAGTTCGGCGACGAACCGCGCGAACCAACTTGGTAATTTTCAATGGGATCGATTGATAAAGCAGAACTGCTAAGCTACTCAACGACAATTAGATACACGGACCAGACCCATTTCGCTTCGTCTTCGGCTGTGGCCGCACTATTAGCCGTGTCATACAGCAGCCAAGTTGGTCCGCGGCCGCCGATATTTAATGCTTCGCCGTTGGCTCTTGTCGCTAAAATCCAGTCGTGACTTGATCTGTCTTCTCGCGTAAGGGTTACTGCGTATCCGTCAAGCGCCACAAAGCTGAGCGTTGCGTCGTTATCAATACCTGCTGCTTCAAGTATGTCTTCGACCCTCGGACCGGAAGCTTCAACAGCTCTTGGCCAGCCTTCTGCATTCGCACTTACTGAGGTTTGAGGCAGGGCGTCCAAGGCTTTCCTGTTCATGGCGTAGGCATGCACGAAGTCTCTGTCATTGAATTTTAAAAAGGCATCCATGAACGGGTCGAGCCGGTCGCGATTATTATTCTTCATTTCGCCAATGATGGTTACCAAATCACCATCCGCAAAGGACTGTTTTGGCGAAAATAGAAAGGCAATGGCTGCCAACATAACGGCGACTGCTTTAAGTTTTTTCATGGATTTGCTCCTGACTGTCATGCGTAACGTTGGTTAGCCTACACTAGACAATACTTGGCAGATAGACGCTTCGGATTTCATATTAGCTTGTCCAGCAATGAACATTTTATGGAGTAAATTCTCTCTGATCGAAAGCAAATGATTTAGGCGCTAAATATCTAAAAACGTCCTAAATTTGCTTCTGAATAATTTGGCTTATAGGGGTACATTCAGTAATAATTGAATATAAAAAGTTTCATTTGGAGGCGTGTAAATGCCAACAACATCGCACTTGTCGTATCAAAACTTGGTGGTAATCGATAGGCGTCGAACCGAGCGTATCGACGCCGATATATATGCGGATATCTATTATGACGGAGCCTATCTGATGAATTGCGTCATCAAGAATATGTCCAGCGAAGGCATGGCAATCTCCTATTGCAGTGATGTTGAATTGCCCGAAAAATTTGAAATACGATCCGGTTTGTTCGAAGACACCATACCAGTTCGAAAGGTGTGGTCGAATGATGGCATCTCGGGTCTTGAAGTCCATATGTAAGCTCCACCTGATAACCTGATCCAGGACGACCTCACCATTATCTAGTTATTCCGAAATCATCGAAATCTGCCAAATCCACTTCATTCCTTGCCGCAATTGCTCTGGCCGCTACTCTCGCTCTTCCTGCAAGTGGCGCCTTTATCTAAGAATGCCCCGCTGCAGAATGTTGGCTCCGTACGGAAGAATATCGGACCCACACCCCTCTATCCGTTGCAGCAGGGTTACCCGCTTGTCCTGACGCCCGCACCAAAGCCGGGTGCAGTCATAGGTGGCGTCATAATCGGTGGAATTCTTGATGGCATTTTAACGCATATCATTTACAAACACCACTAGGACTGTCGCCCCGGCGACCCGACAAGAATCCTTGAATAACCAGAAGCCCGACACTGCCGGGCTTTTGCCTGCGCTTGAGCGTCAATACGGCAGTTCATTCTCCGGTTCCAGGAGCCCAGATTGACGAAGACAGGAAAGGGTGTCAGCTTTCCGATCCGAGCCCTGTTCCTTCCTACCAAGAAGCCGGTGATGAGCGCATTGCTGAAAGCTCCTGACGAACAATGCATGCAGAGAAGCCGGGGCCACGGACGCCTCTCCGCCATCAGATTGAAAGATCAGACGCGGCTTAAATCCCTATATCAGCAAGGATGCGCGAAGCTCCGCATTCCCGCGCAGCATGGTGCCGGTGCGCTGGAAGCCGTGATGATCAACACTTCCGGCGGGATGACGGGAGGCGACCGTTTGCGCTGGGCGTTCGATGCTGGACCGGAAACGGCTATTAACATAACCACCCAGGCAAGCGAAAAAGTCTATAAATCGGTTGGCGATGTGGCCGAGGTAAGATCGATTATCAGCGCGGGTGAGGGCGCCAGTGTTGCATGGTTGCCGCAGGAAACGATCCTCTTCGACCGATCCGGTTTGAACCGGGAGCTCCTGTTCTATCTCGCCGACGGAGCCAGCCTGCTTGCCTGCGAGGCCGTAATCTTTGGCAGAACGGGCTATGGCGAACGACTTGAAACAGGCAGTTTCAGGGACCGTTGGCGAATTCGCTGTGCCGGTCGTCTGATCCATGCCGAAGACGCTATCCTCGGTTATGAAATTGGTAGGCAGCTCGCCTCTCCCGCCATTGCCGGAGGCGCTGGCGCCATGGCGACCGTGGTTTCGGTTGGCAGGCAGAATTCTATGTTTATCGATCAGGCCAGGGCGTTGGTCGCGGCGGGAGCCGATGATCTGACTGCGATTTCTTTCGTTCCGCTTGGCGATACTGGCAAGATAATTGCAAGGCTTTTGGCAGAGGACGGCTATACACTGAGGAAGCGGCTGGTTCCACTGCTTCAACTGCTAAATGGAGGAGCAGCACTGCCCAAACTATGGGCTAGTTGAGGCCTCATTGTGAGGCGGTGCGTTTTTGGAAGGACTCGACAATGATGCTGACACCGAGGGAAAAAGACAAGCTTCTGGTCGCGATGGCGGCGATGGTGGCGCGGAGGCGTTTGGAGCGTGGCGTCAAGCTGAACCATCCTGAAGCCATCGCGCTGATTACGGATTACGTCGTCGAGGGCGCTCGCGATGGCCGCAGCGTCGCCGAACTAATGGAAGCTGGGGCAAATGTCATAACCAGGAACCAGGTCATGGAGGGCGTTGCGGAAATGATCCATGATGTTCAGGTCGAGGCGACCTTCCCGGATGGCACCAAGCTCGTCACCGTGCATGAGCCCATTCGCTAGGTCGAATAGATTGAAAGGAAAACTAGTATGATCCCCGGTGAAATGATTGCCGCCAGCGGCGACATTGAAATCAATTCAGGCGCTGAGACCGTCACCCTGAAGATTACGAATACCGGCGACAGGCCAATCCAGGTCGGCTCGCACTATCATTTCTTTGAGACCAATCCCAAGCTTGAATTCGAGCGTGAGAAAGCCAGGGGCTATCGCCTCGATATCGCGGCGGGCACCGCCGTGCGGTTTGAACCCGGCCAGTCACGTGACGTTACACTGGTGCCGCTCACGGGTAGCCGTAAGGTCTACGGCTTCAACCAAAAGATCATGGGGCAACTATAATGCCGGCCAGTATTTCCCGCTCTTCTTACGCAGCCATGTATGGCCCGACCACGGGCGATAAGGTCAGGCTCGCCGATACCGAACTTTTCATCGAGGTCGAAAAGGATTTCACCACCTATGGCGAGGAGGTGAAGTTCGGCGGCGGCAAGGTCATTCGCGACGGCATGGGCCAGAGTCAGGCCACGCGGGCGGATGGCGCCGTCGATACCGTTATCACAAATGCTCTCATCGTCGATCATACCGGGATCTACAAGGCCGATATTGGGCTGAAGGATGGCCGTATTGCAGGTATCGGCAAGGCTGGTAATCCCGACACCCAGCCCGATGCCGACATTATCATCGGCCCCGGTACCGAGGCGATTGCCGCTGAGGGCAAGATTGTCACCGCCGGTGGATTTGATGCGCATATTCATTTCATTTGTCCGCAGCAGATCGAAGAAGCCCTGATGAGTGGATTGACCACCATGCTCGGCGGCGGGACCGGGCCGGCGCATGGCACGCTTGCGACGACCTGCACGCCCGGACCATGGCATATTGCGCGGATGATCGAATCGGCCGATGCCTTTCCGATGAACCTTGCTTTTGCCGGCAAGGGCAATGCATCGCTTCCGGGCGCGCTGGAAGAAATGGTTCTCGGCGGTGCTTCGGCGCTGAAACTGCATGAGGACTGGGGCACGACGCCGGCGGCCATCGATTGCTGCCTCTCGGTGGCCGATGCGTACGACGTACAGGTCATGATCCACACCGATACACTCAACGAGTCGGGCTTTGTCGAAAATACCATCGACGCGATCAGCGGCCGTACCATCCACGCTTTCCACACCGAGGGAGCAGGCGGTGGGCACGCCCCGGACATCATCCGGGTCTGCGGTCTCGAGAACGTCTTGCCGTCATCTACTAACCCGACCCGCCCCTATACGGTCAACACGCTGGAAGAACACCTCGACATGCTGATGGTGTGCCATCACCTCGATGCATCGATCCCCGAGGACATTGCATTTGCAGAAAGCCGCATACGCAAGGAAACCATCGCGGCAGAGGATATCCTGCACGATATGGGCGCTTTTTCGATCATTGCCTCGGACAGTCAGGCGATGGGGCGCGTGGGAGAAGTGATCATCCGTACTTGGCAGACAGCCGACAAGATGAAGCGCCAGCGCGGGCGACTCGCTGAAGAAACCGGCGAAAACGACAATTTCCGCGTTCGCCGCTATGTCGCGAAATATACGATCAACCCGGCAATCGCCCATGGCATGTCGAGCGAGATCGGGTCGATTGAGACAGGCAAGCGCGCCGATATCGTTTTGTGGGATCCAGCATTTTTCGGCGTTAAACCGGCTATGGTGCTGATTGGCGGCACAATCGCGGCAGCACCGATGGGGGACCCGAATGCTTCGATCCCGACGCCTCAGCCGGTTCACATGCGCCCGATGTTCGGCGCGTTCGGCAAGGCGATGACCAATTCATCCGTCACCTTCGTTTCGCAGGCGGCGATTGATGCCGGACTGGCCGAGAAGCTCGGTACTGCAAAGCAAATGCTCGCAGTGGAAAATACCCGTAGCGGGATCGGCAAGCGCGCCATGATCCTCAACAATGCCACGCCCGCAATCGAGGTCGACCCGGAAAGCTACGAGGTCCGGGCTGACGGTGAATTGCTGACCTGCGAGCCCGCCGATGTGCTGCCGATGGCGCAACGGTATTTCTTGTTCTAGCCAATGCTCGCCTGTCAGCTTGTGATAAGTCCAGAGTTTGATGCCGCCGACACCATAACGCTCGACGAAACCGCAAGGCATCGACGTCGGATGCGCATGATTTCCGATAATGGCATCGAATTCCTGCTTGATTTGCCGGAAGCGCGTCTGCTGCGCCATGGCGATGGACTGCAATTGAGTGATGGCAGGATCATCGAGGTGAAGGCGGTTTCCGAGGCTCTCTACTCGGTGACAGGAAGGGATTCGCGCCATTTACTTGCATTGGCGTGGCAGATCGGAAACAGGCACCTCGCCGCTCAGATCGAGGGTGACAGGCTCTGTATCAGGCGTGACCCCGTCATCAGAGAAATGCTGGAAGGCCTCGGAGCGGTTGTATCCGAGATCGAGGCGCCTTTCGATCCGGAAGGTGGCGCATATGGGGATGGAGGGGATCACCACCACGCGCACGACGATCATGGGCATCATTACCATGAATGATGCGAGGCTCATCCGGCTTTTTTCCTGGCTGTCGCCGGTTTTCCCGACGGGTTCCTTCGCCTATTCGCAGGGGTTGGAGCAGGCGGTGGCCAGCGGCAGAACTACCGGTGAAGGTGACCTTGCAAACTGGCTGGGCGATCTACTCCGGGATGGCAGTGCTTGGAATGACGCAGTTTTCCTCAGCCTTGCCTGTCGCCATCACGCGGTGGAAGAAAAAACCGCTGAGCTCGCCGAATTGTGCCTCGCCATGGCAAGTTGCGAGGAACGGCTTCAGGAATTACTTGATCAGGGCAGATCCTTCACGCAAGCGGCAATGCCGTGGTTTCCGGAAGCGGAGCAACTGCCTGAAGGCTTTCCGTTGCCGGTAGTCTGCGGGCTTGCCTGTGGGCGTTCAGGTATCAAGCCACTAGACGCGATTGCCGCCTGGTTGAACACTTTTATCTGCAACCAGCTCCAGGCTGCCATCCGCCTATCGGTTCTGGGCCAAAGCGGCGCGGCAAGAATCCTGGCGACGCTTGAGCCATTGATTGCCGAGCTTGCTTCCCTCGCAGCAAATGCGAGCGAGGAGGATCTCGGAAGTTGCGCCTTTGCAGCCGAGATCGCGGCCATGAACCACGAAAACCTGCAGCCGAGATTATTTCTGTCATGACATCTATGAACGGCCCCCTTCGAGTCGGTATCGGCGGTCCTGTCGGATCGGGAAAAACCACGCTGACCGCCAGGCTTTGCGAAGCGATGCGCGACCGTTGGTCTATTGGGGTTGTAACGAACGATATCTATACGCGGGAAGATGCCGAAGCCCTAATGCGGATGCAGGCGCTGCCCGCTGACAGGGTTATCGGTGTCGAAACGGGGGGCTGCCCGCATACCGCCATCCGCGAGGATGCCTCAATCAATCTCCGGGCCATCGAGAAACTGAACGCCAGCCATCCTGGCCTTGATATAATTTTTATCGAGTCTGGTGGGGATAATCTGGCAGCTACATTCTCGCCCGATCTCGCAGACCTGACCATTTACGTGATTTCGGTTTGCCAGGGGGACGATATCCCAAGAAAGGGCGGGCCGGCGATTACGCGTTCTGATCTGTTGATCATCAACAAGACGGACCTGGCGCCTTATGTCGACGCCGATCTTGATCGCATGGCCGCCGATGCCAAAGCGGGTCGGGATGAGAAGCAATCTCTCATGACCGATCTCCGTTCGGGCAAGGGAACCGAAGAAATCGTCGAATTTCTGGTTCGGCAGGGCGGTCTATGACGGGCGCCCCGCACCAGCATATGTGAATGGCAATCGACTGCGATTTCTACCAGGATATCTTTGCTCTCCATAATTCCTGGCAATGGACGCGTCCATACGCAAATCTGCTTGCGATTTGCAGTGTGGATTAGTTGCACAGATAATATGCAAAATTAAAAAACGATTAATATTTAGGCATTTTTGGATAATGTATTTTTGAGCTCTGGGTAAAAAAACATTTAATTACAATAGTTTGCGGCGTTAGGGGAATTGGCACACCGCTTGCTTCGTAGAATGCGTACCACACGTCAAACGGAGTTCCCGCATGTTTTCAATCACAAGACGAATCCTCCTGGCAGGCGCAGCCTCGATTGCCACTTCGGCAATGCTTTTCGGGGCCGCGCAGGCGCAGGAAGAGACAATCAAGATCGGCGTTCTGCATTCGCTTTCCGGCACGATGGCGATTTCCGAAACGACCCTGAAGGACACCATGCTCATGCTGATCGATCAGCAAAATGAGAAGGGTGGTGTGCTTGGCAAAAAACTCGAGGCCGTCGTTGTCGACCCGGCTTCCGACTGGCCCCTCTTTGCTGAAAAGGCAAGGGAACTTTTAACCGTTCAGGATGTCGACGTGATCTTCGGCTGCTGGACCTCGGTCTCCCGCAAATCGGTTCTGCCGGTTATCGAAGAGCTGAACGGCCTGATGTTCTACCCGGTGCAGTATGAGGGTGAAGAGTCTTCCAAGAACGTGTTCTACACGGGCGCTGCGCCAAACCAGCAGGCGATCCCGGCAACCGACTATTATCTCGAAGAGCTTGGCGTCGAGAAATTCGCTCTGCTCGGAACCGACTATGTCTATCCTCGCACGACCAACAAGATCCTCGAGCAATACCTCAAGGATAAGGGTATACCCGAAGAGGATATCTTCGTGAACTATACGCCTTTCGGGCATTCGGACTGGTCCAAGATCGTGGCGGACGTAGTTGCGCTCGGTGCTGACGGCAAAAAGGTTGGCGTAATCTCGACCATCAACGGAGACGCCAATATTGGCTTCTACAAGGAACTGGCTGCCGCTGGTGTTTCCGCAGAAGATATCCCCGTTGTTGCTTTCTCGGTCGGTGAGGAAGAGCTTTCCGGCCTCGACACCACTAACCTCGTCGGCCATCTGGCAGCCTGGAATTACTTCCAGTCAGCCGATTCCGAGCCGAACGCGGAATTTATTTCAGCCTGGAAAGCCCGCATGGGTGATGAGCGGGTCACCAATGACCCGATGGAAGCCCATTATATAGGCTTCAACATGTGGGTGAACGCGGTTGAGGCCGCTGGTACGACTGATGTCGATGCGGTACGTGACGCCATGTACGGTCAAACCTTCCCGAACCTCACGGGCGGCACAGCGGAAATGCTGGTCAATCACCACCTCTCCAAGCCGGTCCTGATCGGTGAAATCCAGGAAGATGGTCAGTTCGACATCATCTCCCAGACCGAAGAAGTGCCGGGCGATGCCTGGACCGACTTCCTGCCTGAATCTGCCGTTCTGAAGTCGGATTGGAAAGAGCTTGGTTGCGGTATGTACAACACAGAAACCAATACCTGTGTCCAGATCAAGTCCAACTACTGATCACCCGGTCACGTAAACGGCATGGGGCGGCTCGTCCGCCCCATGCCAACTGTCACAATTCTGGTGTCTCATGCGAATTTTCTCGGCATTGATAGTGGCGGTCGTGATGGCTCTTCAGGCTCCGTCTGCGCTCGCACAGACTAAGTCGCTTCAGGCGGTTCTTCAGGAAAACGCCAAGGACATCACCCGTCCGTCGCGGAAAACCGTTGACGCTGTTATCGAGAATCTGCTGATGAGCGAAGCGCCTGGGGTGCCTGAATTTCTCAGACGCTGGCGTGAAAAAGAGGTCTGGCTGCGCGAGGAAGACGACCTTTTCGTTTTCGGCGACGACAAGAAAGAATTTGACGTCATCGATATCGACACCGGCGAGACGCTTGGACGCGCCACATCCCGCGATCTGAAACAGATCAAGCCCAATTCTGGTGTTCGCGGCGTTATATCCTCGGCGCTGGTCCGGTTTCAATTGTCCGATCCGGACCCCAAACTTCGTCGTGACGCGCTGCAGGCGATCGAGCGTGATCCTGAAGCTTCGCATCTGGAGCCTTTGCGCGCATCGATGGCAGAGGAGGTCGATCCTGTCATCAAAGCCCGCAAGGAAAGGCTGGAGCGTCTTCTGACCATAAGTTTCGGCGATAGTGACGAGGAACGCATCGCCGCCATGCAATCCTTCCGGGGAGACACCGAGCTAGATGTTAGGGCGGCGCTGAACCCGCTTCTCGTGACGCGCACGGAAGTTGCCGAGCAAATTCCGGAAGATGAGAACGTCGCCGGCAGATTGGTTATCGGCAGAGATCTCACGACGGAAGAAGCATACGACCTGCTGGTCTCGGCAGACCTTGCCCCTGAACGCGTTTCCGACAATGCGAGAAACGAGGCCCTGATCGCCAATATTGTCGGCGGCGCCGTTGCGGGCATACCGGTTTCGACCCTCGATACCAACGAGGCTCGTGATACCGCCTATGACAAGCTATCGGAAGAAGGGAAAGTGCCGCCTTTCGTAACGACGGTCGAACGGGAAGAACTGGTCAAGCGCTACAAGTTCTTTGAGGTTTATACGGCGGCGGATAAAGCGGTCACCGACGAGGCTCTGTCTACGCTGAACTCGATCACCCGCGCGGTGGGGCTGAGCAAACTCGCGGACCTGGGGCTCGACGCTTTATCGCTCGCCTCGATTTATTTTCTGGCGGCAATCGGGCTCGCGATCACCTTCGGCGTCATGGGTGTGATCAACATGGCCCATGGCGAGTTCATCATGATGGGGGCCTATACCGGATACGTGGTCCAGCAATTCGTCGACGATTATACTGCTTCGATCATCATCGCTCTGCCCCTTGCCTTTGCGGTGACATTCCTTGCTGGCGTTGTCATGGAGCGGCTGGTGATCCGCCATCTCATGCACCGGCCGCTCGAAACGCTGCTTGCAACTTTCGGAATCTCGATTGCCCTGCAGCAGCTCGCCAAGAATATTTTCGGCACCCAGGCCCGGCCGCTTACCGCGCCTTCCTGGCTCGACGGTTCGCTCGTCTTCAACGATATCGTGCAGATCTCCTATATCCGCATCGCGATCTTCGTTCTGGCCTGCATTTTCTTCGTTCTGCTCCTTCTCATCCTCAATCGGACCCGGCTCGGCCTCGAGGTAAGGGCGGTGACGCAAAACCCGCGCATGGCCGCATCTATGGGTATCAATCCGGACCGGATCAACATGCTCACCTTTGGTCTCGGCTCTGGCATTGCGGGTATCGCTGGGGTCGCGATCGGGCTGTTCGCGCAGGTCACATCGGAACTGGGCACCAATTATATCGTGCAATCCTTCATGACCGTGGTTGTGGGCGGC
>JAHEHW010000147.1 GCA_024639745.1 Salaquimonas sp.
ACGGGTCAGCTTTGGGCTTTCAACGGCGTCGCTAACATGACCGACGAACCAATGGTCCGGCTTGAGCGTGGAGAAAGTGTCGTTTTCGATATCATCAATGACACCGCATTTCCCCATGGCATGCACACCCATGGGCATCATTTCCGGATCATCGGAAACAAGGGACCGGACAGCAACACGCAAGCTTGGCGGGATACTTTGCTGATCGAACGTGGTGAGCGGGCGAAAATTGCCTTTGTCGCAGACAATCCGGGTAAATGGCTGTTGCACTGCCACATGCTGGAACACGCAGCTGCCGGCATGATGAACTGGTTCGAGGTCGCTTAGCCGCTCAAATTCAGTTTAGAAAATGGATTTTGGGTTTTCATCTTAATCGAACAGAAACCTGATCATGATACGTATTCTTGCCATAATTAAGACATAACGGTGTCAAAATCAGCCATGGGGATGGCACGGGGAAGACTGGATGAGGGGCTCTGCTTCTTTGATATCGAATGTGAAGACACCATCTGCGGTGTCAAAAGTGGCTTTTCGCTGCTGGTCTCAGCGTGCCGGAATTTTTGCTGTTATAGCTATTGGTCTTTCGGCCTGCGTCGGTGGTGATATACAAGACCAGTTGGTTGGCAGCAATGATAAGGCCCACATCAACGAGGAAACCAAGTTTTCCCAGTCCGAATATAAGGTTGAGAGCAGCCCGCGTGTGACCAAGAAAAAGCGTCCGCGCAAAGGCGGTGGCCGGTATCAGGTGGGCAAGCCCTATAAAATTCGTGGCGAGTGGTACAAACCAACCGAAAACCAGCCTCAGAAACAGGTTGGCATGGCGTCGTGGTACGGACCCAATTTTCATGGGCGCCTGACGGCAAATGGCGAGATTTACGATCAATATTCGCTAACTGCGGCGCATCCTACCATGCCACTGCCCAGCTATGCTCGGGTCACCAATCTTGAAAATGGTCGTTCCGTGATGGTTCGCGTCAATGATCGCGGGCCGTTCGCCCACGGCCGGATTATCGACCTTTCCGCCAGGGCCGCAAATTTGCTAGGCTACGACAATGCTGGCGTTACCAAGGTCAAAGTCGAATACGCTGGCAAAGCCCGCCTGGATGGCCACGATGAAAAGATGCTGATGGCTTCCTATCAGGATCCCAACAGCGGTATCGGGTCCGATCCGTTCTCAACCGGTCAGTCAACCATGCTAGCGCTTGCCGAGACATCATCTCCGGCGCTCGCCGCAGTCAAACCTGCGGTCGCCATCGATCAGAATTTCAGCGGAAGTTCGGTCGCAGCCTTCGCGTCGCCTCCGGTTCCAACGGCGCGCCCGACACTGTTTGAGGGCATTCCGCTGGATAATGGCACGGCGGTCGTGTACCGGTCTGCACCTGTCCCACTGGCGTTTGCAGCTGAACGGGAATATCGATTGACTGACCATAAAGTCGACTTGAGGCCCTATGTCGGGGGGCATGGAGAAGCCGAGGTCTCAATCGATGCTGCTCGCTTTGCCAGCCTTTCGGATGCCGACTATCTTTCCAGCCTGATTGGAAACGGGGGTGAAATTCGGCTTGAGCAGGGAAGGGCGATCGTCGTCACCACGGAGGCTCTTGCCAACCGGGTCCTCGATTATCTCCAGGCGGTAGGACTTTCGGACGCGCATATCCGCTAGACGTGCGGATAGACCCTTAATATCACACATTAGATAAATCTCATCGCAACCGCTTGAAATTTGGTCTTAGGTCCTGCTGCTGACTTGAACCACTGCTGTGCGCCGCTTAAGGTTTGAAAAAGCCTGCCAAGTGGGGAGCCCGCCATGTTCATAAAGACTGCCCTATTTCCCGCGGTCTCATGTCTTGCCCAAAGCTATATGCGATTGGCATTCGCAATATTGGTGATTGTCGCCGGGTGCACGGTCATGCCGGGCCAGGCCCGCGCGCAGAGCTTCTCGACGAGCGCCCCGCACGCGCTGCTGATCGATGCCGAAACCAGCACGGTACTTTTTTCAAAGGAAGCAGATGAGCGCATTCCGCCAGCTTCTCTCGCAAAGCTGATGACTATGGAGGTTGTATTCAACCGGCTTAAGGAGGGCACGCTCAGCCTGGATGACACCTTCTTCGTCAGCGAAAACGCCTGGCGCAAAGGCGGCGCCAATTCCGGCGGGTCGACGATGTTTGCCAAGCTCAACTCCGAAATCCGGCTCGAAGATCTTATCCGCGGGGTCATTATTCAATCGGCCAATGATGGCTGCATTATTATCGCCGAGGGGCTTGCCGGAACCGAAGAAACCTTCGCCAATCTGATGAATGAGCAGGCAAGACGGATCGGACTTGAAGGTTCAAACTTTACCAATTCGACCGGGCTACCGGACGATGCTCAATACGTCACATTGAAGGATCTGGCAAAACTCGCCCGACACATGATCAACGAGTACCCAGAGTATTATAAATATTACTCCGAAACAGAATTCGAATGGAATAATATCAATCAGCGTAACCGGAATCCGCTTTTATCGATGAATATTGGTGCCGATGGCATGAAGACCGGTTACACGGATGCATCGGGCTACGCGATCGTGGGTTCAGCCGTGAGAGACGGGCAGCGGTTAATTGCCGTAATGAGCGGTATGAGCTCACGAAAAGAGCGTGCGGAAGAAGCCCGTAAGATACTCGATTGGGGTTTCAGAGCATTCGAGAAACTGAACCTATTCGATGACGGCGAGGTGGTTGGCGAAGTCGGCGTTTATGGCGGGGCGGAGCCTTCAGTGAGTGTCGCGGGGCGAGGCCCAGTCGAGGTTTACCTACCCGTCGGAAACCGTGACAGGATTCGTGCACGGATTGCCTATGATTACCCGTTGATGCCTCCAGTCGAGGCCGGCGACCATATCGCGACGCTGAAGGTTTGGATTGGTGAGGAATTAAGCCAAGAAACACCTCTTTATGCAGTTGATAGCGTCGATCGGGGCGATTTGCGCCGTCGAGCGATCGATGCGCTAAAGGAACTTATGACCGGTTGGATTCCGAGTTAAGGCCGACCGGGAGAGCGTTTCATGACACAGCCTCTGCGGCAATCGGGCAAGTCACAAACGGCGTCCGACCAAAGCGGACGAGGTGTTTTCATTACCTTTGAAGGGGGTGAGGGCGCAGGAAAAACCAGTCAAATCCGGCTTCTGACCCAAAAACTCGAAGAACTCGGTTTGTCCGTGGTGACCACCCGTGAACCTGGTGGCTCTCCGGGCGGGGAGGCGATACGGCACGTTTTGCTATCGGGGGCGGCGGAGATTTTTGGCGGCGAGATGGAGGCGATCCTGTTTTCCGCTTCGCGTTCTGACCACATCGACTTGGTAATTGAACCCGCGCTCAAAGCTGGAAAGGTCGTCATCAGCGACCGGTTTTTCGACTCTACCCGCGTATATCAGGGCATCAGCGGCAAAGTCGATATGGCTTTCATCAAGCTGCTCGAGCAGATCGCCTGCGCTGGTACGATTCCAGATTTCACGATCATTATCGATCTTGATCCGGAGGAAGGCATGGCGCGGGCCCGGAAACGGAGAGGGGAAAAAGTTGAGCCGGACCGTTTCGAGAAAGATGATCTCAAGGACCAGGAAAGCCGCCGGCAGGGCTTTTTGCAGATTGCAAGGGAAGAACCCGAACGTTGCGTGGTGGTTAGCGGAAAAGGAACTGAAAAGCAGGTTCACGCCAGAATATGCCTGGCAATAAAGGGCAGGCTTGAAGAGCTGATTGTCGCCCGCCGTTTGGGCGGCGGGATGGAATTCGGGAAAAAGACGGCTTTCAAGAGCAAGAGGGCGGCTGCAAAGCGTTTGCCGGCTAAGCAGACAAAACAGGGGGCAGCAAAAAGTGGGCGTGGGAAATGAGTGACGAGTTCAATCCGGACAGCTGGGATGCCATCGAAGGTGTCCTGCAGCCGGCCCAGACGCCAGAGGTGATCGGGCATGATGCCGCTGCCGCATATCTTTGCCGGAATTACGCGCGGGGACGCTTGCATCATGCCTGGCTTCTCTCCGGGCCAAGGGGTATAGGCAAGGCGACCATCGCGTTTCGGTTCGCCGAGCATCTCCTGCGTTATCCGGATGCGGCAGCTGCGCCTGAAAAGCTCGAAGGCGGAATGGATGACAGCATTCATGGCCAGACCGTTCGTGGTGCAAATCCGAACATTCTCGTGGTCAGACGGCCATTCGATTACAAGGCCAAGAAATACAAAACCCAGATCACGGCGCCGGAAATGCGGCAGGATCTTCTGCGCTTCATCGGGAACACGGGCAGTAACAGCGGTTGGCGAATCGTCATTGTCGATCCGGCTGATGATTTGAATATACATAGCGCAAACGCATTGCTGAAATTCCTTGAGGAGCCGCCGGCGCGAACAGTGTTTCTAATCGTGGCCCAAACGCCGAGAGGGTTGCTCCCGACCATACGATCCAGATGCCAGGTGCTTCAGGTTAAATCGCTGGACGCTGACGCGATGCGAAAGGTTTTCGCCGTGCAACCTCTCACCGCGAACATGATCGACGAAGATATCGAACGCCTTGTGCGATATTCGGCCGGATCGCCGGGCAGGGCGATGCTTCTCGCCGACAGCGACGTGATTGAATATTTCGAGGCATTCAAATCGGCGGCTGAGGCTGGCTCGCCGGATTACGCTACGCTTCATCAGGTTGCCGGCGGACTTACACATCCCACCAAATCACGGGAATACAAGCTCTTCATGGATCTGGCGAATGACTATGTTTCGGAGCGAACAAGGTCATCGGCGCTTGAGGATAGGGCAGGTAGCGCAGAGACCGTGCGCTGGCCTCTGATATGGGAAAAGACCCGCTCGGCAATCTCGCGGACCGAGGCTTACAATCTGGACCGAAAGCAAGTGGTTCTTGATCTTTTTTCAGATCTCAGAGGCCCTGTCACGGATTTCGCCTGAGCCTGCAGACAAAATATTCGACAAATCGCTTTCCGGGGCTTATCTCGTGCGGCAACAAGCAAATTCGGATAAAGGTGTGTTTCTGATCCATGAGTGAGAACGAGTTTTATATCACCACGCCGATTTTCTACCCGAATGGCGTCCCCCATATCGGCCACGCCTACACAGCGATTGCAACCGATGTGCTGGCCCGATTCGCTCGGCTTGATGGGCGCGATGTCTTCTTCCTGACCGGTACCGACGAGCACGGCCAGAAAATGCAGCAGACGGCGGAAAAGGAAGGCATAAAGCCAATCGAACTCGCTGACCGCAACTCCGCGGTATTCCGCCGGATGGTAGAAGCTCTCAACTGTTCGAACGACGATTTCATCCGCACCACGGAAGAACGCCATCGCGAGGCATGCCAGGAAATCTGGCGCCGGATGGAAGCCAATGGCGATATTTATCTCGATACCTACGGCGGCTGGTATTCGGTTCGCCAGGAGGCCTATTTCGACGAAAAGGAGACGACCGTCGGCAAGGATGGCGTCCGGCGGGAGCCTTTAGGTTCGGAAGTCGAATGGGTCGAAGAGGAAAGCTATTTCTTTAGGCTCTCCGTCTATGCGAAACGTCTTCTCGCGCAGTATGAAGCCAACCCGGATTTCATAGGCCCAGCCGAGCGC
>JAHEHW010000148.1 GCA_024639745.1 Salaquimonas sp.
AAGCCACGCGAGGCCGATCCGGCGCTGAAAGCCGTCTCTGAACGTCTTGGCGAAATTCTGCCGGATGAGCTATCGCCACGGGAGGCGCTGGATGCGCTTTACGAGCTCAAGTCGCTGCTGAAAATGCGCAATACTTGAATGCACCGCGCCGTCACTTTTTCGATCAATCGGCAATCCCTGATTGTGCAAGAAGGTCAGCAAGACTGACTTGCGGTCTCGGGCCGACATGCTGAATTACTTCGGCCGCCGCAAGGCCGCCAATCCGGCCGCAATCAGCCATATTGAAGCCCTGCGTCACACCGAAGAGGAAACCGGCCGCATAAAGGTCTCCGGCGCCCGTTGTATCGACTACCTTTTCTACCGGCATGGCATCCACGTGGTGGTTTTCCTGACGGGAGACGATGACCGAGCCCCTTTCGCTGCGAGTGACCGCTGCCAGTGCGCAGTCCTGCCGGATCGCGTCGAGCCCCTCTTCGAAGGACGCGGTCTGATAAAGCGATTTCAATTCGCTCTCATTGGCAAATACGATATCTACCGTGCCCTGACGCATCAATTCCAAGAACTCATTCCGGTAGCGGTCAACGCAAAAGGGATCGGAAAGGGTCATTGCAACGCTTCGACCATTTGCGTGGCTGATTTCGGCAGCTCTACGGATGGCGTCTTTTGCCCGCGGCGGATCCCAGAGATATCCCTCGAAATAAGTGATACCCGCACTTGCGACGAGATCTTCATCGATATCTTCCGGGCCAAGTTCTGTGCAAGCGCCAAGAAAGGTATTCATCGAGCGCTCACCGTCGGGTGTCACGAAAATCATCGATCGTGCGGTCGGCGGAGTATCATCAAGAGCCGGAGTGTCGAAATGAACGCCAATCGCGCGAATGTCATGGGTGAAGATTTTTCCGAGTTGATCAGACGCGACCTTGCCCGCATAGGCGGTTTTTGCCCCGAAGCTCGCCAACCCCGCCGCTGTATTGCCGGCACTGCCGCCTGACGCTTCGATCGCCGGGCCCATTGCCGAATAAAGTGCTTCAGCGCGTTGGGCATCGACAAGATTCATCGCGCCTTTGTGGATGTTTTCCTTGACGAGGAAATCGTCGTCGCAATGAGCAATTACATCGACGATTGCATTGCCGATCGCGAGGACATCGTATTTCGCTTCCATGACCAGGGTTCCAATTGCTTGATGTCGTCTAGGTTGCGGCAGGCTTTCCCACAGGCGTCCCGGCATTGCAAGTCTTGCAAGCAGGCTTCGGCATCCATATCTCTCCCCCAACCGTCTCTAGGGACAAACATGGTTATCCAGTCCGCTCGAATAGCTGCTGCCGAGTTATTGAAACCCCGATTCAGGAGTGTCCTTCTGAAATCGATCGGGCTCACCATTCTGTTATTCATCGGTACCTGGATTGCTCTGGACTTCGCCTTCTCGACATTTCTGGCGCCATTTCTCGGTCCATGGCCCTGGGTCAGCACCGCGATTCTGTGGTTGCTCGGCACGGGTGTGGTCATAGGTGCGGGCTTTCTGCTGGCACCTGTCACCGCCATGTTTGCAGGCCTGTTTTTGGACGATGCAGCCGAGTATATCGAGGAGCGGCACTATGGACATGAACCGCCAGGAAAAGCCGCCAATCTATGGGAATCAGTCTGGCTTACCGTTCGCTTCACCCTGTTCGTGCTATTCGCAAACCTTGTGGCTCTAATTCTCGTTCTGATACCCGGAGTGAATGTCGCGATATTCTTCTTGTTGAACGGCTATCTGATCGGCCGGGAATATTTCATGTTCGCCGCCATGCGCTTCCGTCCCGAGGCTGAAGCCAATCGGATGCGGACCGCGTTCAAATGGCAGATCTTTCTGACTGGCCTCATTATAGCAGGATTCATGGCGATCCCGATTCTCAATCTTGCTACACCGGTGTTCGCGGCGGCAACCATGGTCCATCTGCATAAGATGCTCTCGGGAAGCAGGCCTGAAGACAGTTTTGAGATGGCAAACGGCAAGCTCGCCTAGAGGCCAGGTAATGGCTGTTCCTTGATCGGAACGATCGGCGCGGCTACGTCGCAGGTCTTTTCCTTTGATTTGCACAAATCGGCGATGATGCAATGCTCGCATTCGGGTTTCCGGGCCTTGCAGGTATAGCGTCCGTGCAGAATGAGCCAATGATGGGCGTGGTACAGAAATTCCTTCGGGATGACGCGCTCGAGGATGGCTTCGACTTCATCTGGGGTCTTGCCGGGGGCAAGGCCGATGCGGTTGCCAATGCGGAATATGTGGGTGTCGACGGCAATCGTCGGTTGGCCGAAAGCCATGGATACGACGACATTGGCCGTCTTCCTGCCGACGCCCGGAAGGGTCGTCAGGAGATCACGGTCATCGGGCACCTTGCCGTTGAAATCACTGATCAGCTTTTCCGAAAGCTTGATAACGTTTTTCGCCTTGTTGCGATAAAGGCCGATCGTCTTGATGTAGTCGCGGAGCTTTTCCTCTCCAAGAGCGACCATCTTTTCGGGGGCATCGACAACGTCGAACAAGGGTTTCGTCGCCTTATTGACACCGGCATCCGTTGCCTGCGCAGATAGCGTGACCGCAACCAGCAGGGTATATGGATTGGTATGATATAATTCACCCCGCGGTTCCGGGCGCAGTTTCTGGAAGCGGGAGAATATCTGGCGGATTTCCGCTTGGCTATATTTGCAACGCGGTAGTCCCTTGCTCGGTTTTCTGGCCGCGCCGGATTTAGGCTTGCCAGTTTTTTTATTTGCGGTCTTGCTACCGCCTGCAGCCTTTCCATCTGCCTTGGCTGTCATATAATTTCCTCTGTCTTCGCTACAGTGAATGTTTATTGCATCAAGCAGGCAAACGGTAAAAGGACCTGACATTGTCTAATCCACCGGAATTCAATACGAGCCCCTTATTCGCGGCAAGATTGACGCCTCATCGGTCTCTCAGCCGGAATGGCTTTACAATACTGATGGTGTTCGTCTGTGCATCGTGTTTTTTGTCAGGCATGTTGTTTATCGCGATCGGCGCTTGGCCTGTTTTTGCCTTTTTCGGGCTGGACGCCTTTTTGATCTGGTTGGCATTCAAGCTGAATTACCGGTCGGGACGAGCGGCGGAAGAGGTTGAAGTCTGGCGCCACGAATTGCGCCTTAGAAAAATTGCTGCGTCCGGTAAAGTCGTCACTCATGTCCTGAACCCGTTCTGGACCCGTTTCGTTGTCGATCGACATGACGAATTCGGTATTACGCGAATGACGCTGCAATCGCGCGAACGCCTGATCGATATCGGCGGGTTCCTCAATCCGCCAGATCGCGAGAGTTTTGCGGACGCCTTTTCTCATGCTTTGTCGAGGGTGAAACGCGGATAGCGGAGGCAGGCGCAAGAATCGGGTGGTTCGGACCGGCGCGGCAAGCTACTCATTAGGCTGAACGGAGAAAGCCATGACAGCCTTGGAAGCCCCTGCAAAAAACGATTATGAAATTGTTCGTCGCGTTATCGAGACGATATCGGAGAACTGGCGCGACCAGCCCGATCTCACGACACTTGCCTCCGAGGTAGGCAAGAATCCGATCGCTCTTCAGAAACTTTTCAAGCGCTGGGCCGGGTTGACTCCGAAGGATTTCCTTCAGGCAGTCACCGTTGATCACGCGAAGCGGTTGCTCGATGCCGGGACGCCGCTTCTGGAAGCCAGCCTTGAGCTCGGCCTTTCCGGTCCCGGCCGTCTTCATGACCTGTTCGTTACGCATGAGGCGATGTCGCCTGGGGTCTATAAATCCGGAGGCGAAGGGCTGGAAGTCACCTATGGCTTTCATCCTTCTCCTTTTGGCACCGCGCTCTTGATGATGACCGACAAGGGCCTTGCCGGCCTTGCTTTTTGCGATTCTGGCCAGGAGGCTGAGGCGCTTGAGGATATGCAAGGCCGCTGGCCGAGGGCGAATTATCACCGCGATGACAAGCAGATTGCTGCAACCGCAAAACGAATATTCGATCCGGGTGAATGGCACCCGGACCGCCCGCTGCGGATCGTGATGATCGGCACCGATTTTGAAATCCGCGTCTGGGAAGGTTTGCTGTCCATCCCGCTTGGCGATTTGCAGACCTATTCGGGCTTGGGCGAGCGCGTGGGCGCGAATGCGCCAAGGGCCATCGGTCGCGCGGTCGGTCGCAATCCTCTGTCCTTTGTCGTTCCCTGCCATCGCGTCGTGGGAAAATCGGGAGCGCTTACGGGCTACCACTGGGGACTTACACGCAAGCGGGCAATGCTTGGTTGGGAAGCCGGAATGTCGGCGGCAACTTGAACTCAAGCCCGACCGCCCGATTTGCCGCACATGCCACCGAAGAAAAACAATCGAGAACCGGGCAATTTGCTGGATGGAGCTTCTGTCGAGCGGGTTTTCCAAACGCTGGCCAAAACCATGGCCGGTCGGGAACCGGGCGCGAAGGGGCCGAAGGAACAACCGGATCTGTTTCGCTCCTGCGTTTCCTGCATGTTGTCGGCCCAGAGCAGGGATGAAAACACCGCCAAGGCCTCCCGCCAATTGTTCGAACTGGCTGATACCCCAGAAGGCATCCTAGATCTTGATGACGCATCGATCGTTCAGGCGATCAGGCCGGCGGGTCTTTACAACATGAAATGCAAGAACCTGAAGGCCTTTTGCAGAACTGTCATTGGAGAGCATGCAGGCGATATTCCGACGGATCGTAAAGGCCTGATGAGCCTTCCGGGAATTGGCCGGAAATGTGCCGATATCGTCTTGAGTTTTGCGCTGGGCGAAGCGGTGATTGCCGTCGACACGCATGTTCATCGCGTCGTCAATCGGCTGGGCTTGGCCCAGGGCAAGACCGAGGCGCAGAGCGCAATTTCGCTCGATCAACGTGCCCCGCAATGGGCAAAGGCCGACGGTCATTTCTGGCTCATCCAGTTGGGCAAACGAATATGCACCTCGCGCGCGCCGAAATGCAATCAATGTCCTGTTAGCGGAGACTGCCGCTGGTATGACCAAATATCGAAGTGAGGTCGCGGCATGCAGTTCCGCTCAATACAGTGTCAGCGATCTGAAATTCGCAGCGTGCAGATACCGCGAGTTATCATCAATTCTTCGCTGTCCTGCCAGCACCATACATCCACGAAGCCGATGCGCCGCGCAACGCGAATAATCTCGCATTTGGCGTATACCGGCGCGTCCTTGGTCACTCGAAGATATTCCAATGATGTCGAGGTGAGGTCGACATCCGCCTGGCGATCCATCTGCTGAAGCCTGAAGGTGAGGCCTGCTTTGGCGACATATTCGATCAAAGCTCCTACCACGCCACCATGGATGCTCCGGATAACCGGGTTGCCCAAATGATGTTCTTCGAAAGATAGCTGAAAGACATATGGATCCGATGTCTTTTCAACTGAAAGCCATTCCTCGAAAGGTGAAAATTCGAAAGCCGGGTCGGGACTCATATCCGGCTATCCTCGGTCTTGTTCCGGATAGAGGTCGCCCGGGTGCCGATCATGAATGTGCCGCTGGCGATTGCCAGAACCTCGTCGGACTCTGACCGCAACTCGCCGGTTACATAGGCAAGATC
>JAHEHW010000149.1 GCA_024639745.1 Salaquimonas sp.
GCAACGGCGACCGCCGGTATCATTGTTGGCGCGGTCAGTCAGACCGGCGTCGGATCCGCGCTCGCGGACGTGGTGGAAGTGCTATCCGGTGGCAATATTCTGGCAATCCTCGTCCTTACGGCGATACTCAGCCTGATCCTTGGCATGGGACTTCCGACAACTGCAAACTACATTGTTGTGTCAGCGCTTCTGGCGCCTGTTATTGTCACGCTTGGACAGCAGAATGGCTTGATTGTTCCCCTGATTGCGGTTCATCTCTTCGTCTTCTATTTCGGGATCATGGCAGACGTTACGCCGCCTGTGGGACTTGCAAGTTTTGCGGCGGCCGCGGTGTCCGGTGGCGACCCGATCAAGACTGGTGTCGTCGCGTTCTGGTATTCTCTAAGAACCGCTCTTTTGCCGTTCCTGTTCATCTTCAATACCGATCTGCTGCTGATCAATGTTGATCTGGCACACGGCATCTTCATTTTCATAGTCGCTACGGTGGCGATGCTGCTATTCGCTGCGGCAACGCAAGGCTTTTTCCTGGTGAAGAGCCGATTCTATGAAACGATCGCGTTGCTGCTCGTCGCTTTCACCCTATTCAGACCCGGCTTCTGGATGGATATGGTTGCACCACCTTTCGAGGAGGCCGCGCCCTCGGAGATAGCCCAGGCGGCAGCGGATACGCCGATCGGACAGGATCTAAGGATCCGGGTCTCGGGTCTGAGCGCTATCGGTGAGCCGGTCGAGTTCGTTGCGCTTGTGCCGATGCTTGAAGGAGAAACCGGTGAGGAGCGGCTCGAGCAGGCCGGTATCACTTTGCGGATGAACGGTGAGAAAACCATTATCGACGATGTTGCCTACAATAGTGCGGCCCAAGAAGCCGGCCTCGATTGGGATCAGGAGGTGATACGCGTCCTCAAGCCGATCGATCAGCCGTCGAAATACTGGATGTACATACCGGCGCTCCTCCTTTTGGGGGTGGTAATTATGTTGCAGCGTGGCCGCCAGCCGGCAGGTCGATCTAGAAAGACTGCTGTTTCAGCTGCCTGAGGAAGGAAAGATTATGTTTAAAAAAATCCTGCTCCCGGTTGATCTGAACCATGAATCCTCCTGGAAGGCAGCGCTGCCGAAAGCTATCGAAATGACCAAGGCGTTTGGCAGCGAACTGCATCTCGTTGCGGTTGTTCCCGATTTCGGCATGGCCATGGTGGGCGAGTTCTTTCCGCCAGATTTCGAGGAAAAGGCCCTCAGGAAGGCTGAGGCTGAACTAGAAAAATTTGCTAAGGATCACGTGCCGGAGGGGCCGCAGCATGAACTTCATCTGGCACATGGCTCTGCGTCGGATCAAATCCTTAAAATGGCTGATAAACTAGATGTCGACCTGATCTTGATGGCCTCGCATCGCCCCGATCTTTTTCAGGATTTCCTGGTGGGTTCGAACGCTGATCGGATCGTCCATCATTCTCCAGTCTCGGTGCTTATTGTCCGCGATGAAAGTAGTTAACGATTGGCAGTTGCAGTGCCACATTATTCGGCTAGAAGCGTTGATGAATCCAATTATTCGGAAAGATTCATGATATGACGCCTTTCGCTATAGCAGGCATACAAATGCATGTTGCCGCAGTTCACTCCAACGTGGACGGCATGCGCCATCGTATCGATGTGCTGATGTCCCGTTTTCCCTGGACCCAGATGGTCGTGTTCAGCGAACTGGCTCCGTTCGGTCCGTTGCACAAATTCGCTCAACCGTTTGACTGTGAAGCTCTCAAGAAATTCCAAGACGACGCCCGCCGCCATAATGTTTGGCTGATTCCCGGGTCTATGTTCGAACGGGCAGCAGACGGCCTGATTTACAATACGTCAGCGGTTATCAATCCTGACGGGGAAGTTGTTGCCAAATACCGCAAGATGTTCCCGTTCCGCCCCTATGAGGCAGGCATCGAAGGAGGCGATGGTTTCTGTGTATTCGACGTGCCAGGTGTTGGCCGGTTCGGCCTGTCGATCTGCTACGATATCTGGTTCCCGGAAACGACCCGACAGCTGACTAGCATGGGAGCGGAAGTGCTCATTCACCCGGTTCTTACGGGAACGACGGATCGAGATGCGGAAATCGCTATTGCACGGGCGACCGCTGCTCAATTCCAGTGCTACGTATTTGACGTGAACGGTCTTTCCGCAGGCGGGGTCGGTAAATCCTGCGTTGTCGATCCTTCCGCAAATTTCCTTTTTCAGGCGGCAGGTCAGGAAGAAATGTTCCCGATTGAAATCGATCTCGATCAGGTTCGCCGCCAGCGTGAAACGGGCATGCGGGGGCTCGGCCAGGTATTGAAAAGTTTCCGCGACAGGCAGGCGGAGTTTCCGGTGTACGAACCGGGCCGCTCATCGCCGTATCTCGAATCTCTGGGCAAGCTCGAAATGCCTAAGCAGCATTCCAAGGCGGGCATGGACAATCGGCTTCCGGAGGAGCGGGATGGAGGCTCTGTGCTGCGCTTCGGCGAGGCCACTGAATATGAAACCCCGGCAACGGGTAAGGCAGCAAGCCACTAAACGGACCGGCGGGGAAGGCGGCTTTCGTAGAGGCCGCGCGCCAGAGCTTGGCTGCCTGAACAAGGGAGGATATTGCGCGTGAGCTCGATGAGCGATCATTACAGTGCGGTTCAGCTTCGTACCGACCGTTGGAACGCCCTGCAACAGGCGGTCTCTGCCTTGGCTAGGGCGCCTTCTGGCAAGAATGCCAAGTTGATCAAGCGGGTCGATGAAATCTTCGACGCGTTGGAGATTATTGAGCCGTATTGGGCATTCCCGGGCTTGCAGGCCTTCGACACCATGCGTCGCCAGTTTGAACACCGAAGCTACGATGATCTCGCGTTCGCCGTCCGCCGCTGTGCGCGTGCTTTGGGTTCTGGTGCCTATCGACGACGCCATATTCCGCTTGATCGCGATGACTCCGAGAATGAAGAAAATGAAGACGAAGCGCTTCTATCGCCGGAAGCGCGGGCGCTGGCAAAGCCTTATTTCGAAGTGCTGATCGTTGACAGCCTGAGTGAACAGCAAGCGCGCTGGATGCGCTCGAGCATACATCAGATGCGCCGTTCAGAGGATGCGTTCACCTACGAGCCTGTCATTGTTCCGAGCCTTGAAGATGCACTCATCGGCATTCTCTTCAATCACAATATTCAGGCTGTCGTCATCCGTCCTGGATTGACGCTGAAATCCCAGAACGATCTGCCGATCCTTCAACGTTTTCTCTCCCGGGTGGGTGATGATGAGGATGTGGAAGGAATCCCTCCCGAGGAATACGGTCCGGAACTTTGCCGACTGATCGCCAAGGTCCGTCCGGAGCTCGACGCCTATCTGGTGACTGACCGCTCTGTTGAGGACATCGCCGGCATGGATCTCGGACTTTGCCGACGGGTCTTCTATAATCAGGAAGACTTTCTTGAGCTACACTTGAATATTCTCCGGGGCGTTCGCTCGCGTTACAAGACGCCGTTCTTCTCTGCCCTGAAGGAGTATTCGAAGCAACCGACTGGCGTTTTCCACGCCATGCCCATCAGTCGTGGCAAGTCGATCTCCCGTTCTCACTGGATCCAGGATATGGGCGCCTTCTACGGATCGAATATTTTTCTTGCTGAGACATCTGCGACATCCGGCGGACTGGATAGTCTGCTCGAACCACATGGTCCGATCAAGGAGGCGCAGGAGCTAGCATCACGCGCTTTCGGGTCGCGGCAGACTTTCTTTGCAACGAATGGCACATCGACCTGTAACAAGATCGTTGTGCAAGCTCTGGTTCGACCCGGTGATATAGTTCTCGTCGACCGCGATTGTCACAAATCCCACCATTACGGCATGGTGCTTGCCGGGGCGCAGGTAGTTTACCTCGATAGTTATCCGCTCAACGAATACTCAATGTATGGAGCGGTACCGTTAAGGGAAATCAAGCATCAGTTATTGAAACTTAAAGCTGCCGGAAAGCTTGATCGGGTTCGGATGCTGCTTCTGACGAACTGCACCTTTGACGGGCTTGTCTACAACGTCGAACGGGTCATGGAAGAGTGCCTTGCCATCAAGCCCGACCTCGTCTTTCTCTGGGATGAGGCCTGGTTCGCTTTTGCCCGATTTGGCCCGACTTACCGTCAGCGCACCGCGATGAACGCGGCGAACAATTTGCGCGCTAAACTGCGTTCGCCTGAAACGGAAAAGGCCTGGAAGGCACAACAGGAAACCCTCGATTGGGAGGATGAAGAAGCGGTGCTTAATACGCGACTCCAACTTCCGCCGGACGCTAGGGTGCGTGTTTATGCAACCCAGTCCACCCACAAGACGCTGACCTCGCTGCGTCAGGGTTCGATGATCCACGTTAACGATCAGGACTTCAAGGGGGAGGTCGAGCAAAGCTTCCACGAAGCCTATATGACACACACATCAACCTCGCCGAACTACCAGATCATCGCATCTCTTGATGTTGGCCGAAGACAGGTGGAACTCGAGGGCTTCGAATTCGTGCAGCGCCAAGTGGAAGCGGCCATGTCTATGCGCAGGGCAATTGCCACCCATCCCCTGCTGAAGAAATACTTCAAGGTTCTTACAGCGGGTGACATGATTCCCGAAAAGTATCGAGAATCGGGCGTGCAGAGCTACTATCATCCGGAACAGGGCTGGACCGATATCTGGCAATGCTGGGCAAGCGACGAGTTTGTCCTCGACGCGACCCGCGTGACAGTTGCCGTGGGTGGCACTGGTTGGGACGGCGATACGTTCAAGACTCAGATACTGATGGATCGCTACGGCATCCAGATCAACAAGACTTCCCGCAATACCGTCTTGTTCATGACGAATATCGGCACGACGCGTTCTTCGGTTGCCTATCTGATCGAGGTTCTGGTCGAAATCGCCAAGGACCTCGACGACCTCTACGATGATGCATCCAAGATGGAGCGATTGTCATTCGAGCGCCGTATCAAGAATCTCGTGGAAGACCTGCCGCCACTACCGGATTTCAGCCGTTTTCACGATGCCTTCCGTACAGATGCCAAGACGCCCGAGGGAGATATCCGTACAGCCTTCTTCCTCAGTTATGATGAGGCGAATTGTGATTACATGCAGCTTGATGGAGAAATTGATGCGGCCATCGAAAGCGGACGGGAAGTGGTTTCGGCCAGCTTTATTATCCCTTATCCGCCAGGCTTTCCGATCCTCGTGCCGGGTCAGGTAGTGAGCAGGGAAATTCTTGCCTTCATGCGAGCGCTCGATGTTTCCGAAATCCACGGCTATCGGCCGGATCTCGGCCTGCGCGTCTTTACCGATGACGCGCTAGCGCGGGTGGCTCAGTCGCGCCTCAAAGCCAATTAAAATTCAAGGGAGAGAGATATGGCAAAGAGCCAGACAGCTAGTAGAACCAAAAAACCGTTTTCCGGTCTGAAAAACATTTCGGAAATCCGTCGCTATTTCCATCGCAACGAGCAACCAATCTATTTCGTATCAGCGACCAACTTTAACCTGCTGGGTATCGATGAGTGGTGTAAGAACTTCAAATATATTTCTTACATCGATTGCTATGAC
>JAHEHW010000150.1 GCA_024639745.1 Salaquimonas sp.
CATCCGAGATCAGCGGATCAAACCCGGCTTTTTCCTCGATGGCAGGCGTAAAACTGTAACCGCGATGCTGATCGCCTTCGATTACGATGCGCTCGCGGTAGTCGTTCAAGTCTCCGCATACCAGCCAGCGCATTTTGCCTGCCCTTTCCGAACCGAATTTTTCCTCGATGATACGGCGGGTCGCCCGCGCTTCCGTCAGACGCAGGGGCATCGTGTAGTCGCGACCGTCTTCTCCATTCTTTCCCGGCCCCATCGACTTGAAATGCACGACAAATAGGGTCAGCGGTTTGCCGCCGATGCGAAAATCGATTTCGAGGCAATCCCGCCTGAATATTCGGTCGAAGCCGGATGAAACGACTTCAGACAGTTCTGGCGTCATCAGGCCGAGGTCGTCGAAGGTAAGCGCGGCATGGCTGTTCATGCCAACGAATTCGATCGGCTGACCGTCAGGCGTTTCTGGTCTCGCCATCACCGCGACATCGATGCCGCGCCCGTCATTTCCTTCCATCAGATATTTATGCCGAAAACCATGGCCAATCATCTTGAACAGATAACCGTATTCGAAGGCATGAAGCGCATCGAGATTCTCGACCTCTTGAAGGCAGATGATATCTGCCCGGCAATCGGCAACCGCAAGTGCCGTCAATTGCATTGAATCGTCCGAGAGCGAAACCATTCGGGCCTGCTCCAATGCATCATATTGCGCCTGGTCCTTTATATCGAAAACCGAAAGTGACCGGTCCATGCGCAATTCGTTGCGGAACCCGGAAAAATCAAACCTGTTCATCAGGTTCTCGGCATTAAACGTAGCGACACGCACAGACATTCAAGAATCCGGTCATTTGAAAACGCCACAACTCTAGCCATCGGCCAAGGGGAAGCAACCACCAAAGAAAGGCATTTCGAGAAGCTTTTAATCCGCCGTCGGAGGTTTCTTCTCTTCCGCCATGCCGAATTGGGGTGTTCACCCGATGCAAGGGGGCACAGAAACAAATGATGATACCTTCATCGAGGGAAATCTTTCAAAGAGGAGAACCAGAATGACGATTCTAAGGGCACAAGGCCTCGCAATATCTCTGACATTGGCGGTAGCGCTGCCCGCAACGTGCGCTTTCGCCCAGAATGCCCAGACCCGAAATATCACTCCCGGCGCAGCACCGATTTACGTCGGCCCGCCGCCGCCTGTCTATCAACCTGCCCCACCGCCCGGATATTATCCTGTTGAACCAGCCCCAAATCCGATTGGCGGCATTATCGGCGGAATCATTCAAAACTCAGCCCAATGGCGAGCCCATCAGAACTGGTGCTACCATCACTATCGCTCCTATCATGGGCCCAGCAACACGTTCCAACCCTATCACGGCCCGCGCAAGCCCTGCCGGTCGCCCTACTGGCGGTTGGATTTGGAAACGATATCAAAAAAAGGCCAGGAGCATTTGTCCCGGCCTTTCTTTTTGTGTGATTCGCCGTGGATCAGTTCTTTTCTTTGTCCACCAGCGCGTTGGACTTGATCCACGGCATCATGCCGCGGAGCTTCTCGCCCACTTCCTCGATCTGGTGGCCGTCATTGAGGCGCCGGGTTGCCTTGAAGCGCGCGGCACCCGAATGCCATTCCTGCATCCATTCGGAAGTGAAGCGACCGGTCTGAATATCTTTAAGAACACGCTTCATCTCGGCTTTGGTTTCCTCGGTGATGATGCGCGGCCCGGAGACATACTCACCCCACTCTGCTGTATTGGAGATCGAGTAGTTCATATTGGCAATGCCGCCCTCGTACATCAGGTCGACGATCAGCTTCACTTCGTGAAGGCACTCGAAATAGGCCATTTCCGGTGCATAGCCAGCCTCGACCAGCGTTTCGAAACCGGCTCGGATCAATTCGACCAGACCACCGCAAAGGACTACCTGCTCGCCGAAAAGATCGGTTTCGCACTCTTCCTGGAACGTCGTCTCGATGATGCCCGAACGGCCGCCGCCTACGCCACACGCGTAAGACAGACCAAGCTCCAGCGCATTACCCGATGCATCCTGATGAACGGCCACGAGACAAGGTACACCGCCACCTTTCTGGTATTCACCGCGAACGGTATGGCCAGGACCTTTGGGGGCAACCATCAGCACGTCAACCGAAGCTTTCGGCTCGATCAGGCCAAAATGCACGTTCAGACCGTGAGCAAAGGCGATTGCCGAGCCGTCACGAATGTTATCCTTGATCTCAGAATTATAGATCCCGGCCTGAAGCTCGTCCGGGGTCGCCATCATCATCAGGTCCGCCCATTTGGCGCCTTCGGCAACGGTCATGACCTGCAGTCCGTCAGCCTCAACCTTCTTCGCGGTGGAAGAGCCTTCGCGCAGGGCAACGCGAACGTCCTGAACACCGCTGTCTTTCAGGTTGAGCGCGTGGGCGCGCCCCTGCGAACCATAGCCGACGACAAGAACTTTCTTGCCCTTGATCAGATTGAGATCCGCATCACGATCATAATAAACACGCATCATACTCTCCTGTTAGTCGTGTTGTTATTCGATTTTGCCGGGAAACCCGGCGCTTCACCTTGCCGATCCCCCGGAATTCGCTCCGAAAAGGACCAGAAAACGGTCCGCCGCTTCCGCGGCGCGTTGCCTGACCCACTCCCGGTCAAACTTTGGCGCCTCTCCTAACAGCGCCCGTACCTGGAAATCCGCGACCACCAGGCCAAAAAAGACATGGAATACCTCGCCGCTGTCGTCAAAAACGAGCAGGCCACGATCTCGCCCCAGCTCGAAAAGCGGTTTCAACCTGCGACGCATGCCATCGGGACCATAGGTCAGCACGATTTCGCCCAACCGGCTCTTGCCGCTGCCCGCGTGACTGATCGCCATCCGGTTCAGCGCGATCGAAAGATCCCCGCCGATAACCGAAAGCCAGCTTTGGGCGAAACTAGCAAGCGCCTCCCTGAGGGCTTCACGGTCAAGACGACCCGCCGGCAGTTCCGGCATCCGCACCTTGGACGCCTGCCATTGGACGGTCGCGATCAGCAATCCATCGCGGTCGCCGAACCAATTATAAAGCGTCTCTTTCGAGCAACTTGCCTCCCTGCATACGCGTGAGAGCGAAAACCGGTCTCCGGCCTCGACCATGAGTGACAAGACGACATCGAGCACTTCCCGATGACGGTCGCTGAATGAGGCCGCCGTGACGCCGTCGCCCTGTTGCGCGAGATCGCTATCCGGCCCACCGGCATCAGCATGATCGAGATAACCTTCCATAAGCGCGGCAGTACCGTACCGTACGGTACACTGTCAAGCGCCTCCTTGCAGACATCGGGAAATTTTGATCCGTAGAAAGAGAACGGCTCAGCCGGCTTCAAGCGCGTCGCTGAACCGGCGCACGGAACCAGCATAGCCATGGATCAGCGCATCCGCGGTGAGACCATGCCCAATCGAAACCTCCGCAAGATCCGGGATGGATTTCGCAAGCAGCGGCAGATTGTCGAAGGTCAGGTCATGTCCCGCATTGACGGCCATTCCATATTGCCTCGCCAGAGCGGCGGTATGGGCAAGTTTTCCAGCCTCCCGCTCGGCTGCTTCCGAATTGTCATGCGTCGCGCCATAGGGGCCGGTATACAGTTCGATCCGATCGGTCCCGGTTTCGCTTGCAGCAAACACCTGCTCTTCGCTCGCATCTGGATCGCAGAATAGCGAAACACGCATTCCCTTCTCCTTAAGCCTCGCGACGGTCGACTGCAGATAAGATGCATGCTTTTGAAAATCCCACCCGTGATCGGATGTCGCCTGCGCCGGATCGTCGGGAACCAGCGTTACCTGCTCGGGCTCATTCGCCTCCACGAGTAGCAGAAAATCCTCCGTCGGATAGCCCTCGATATTGAACTCCCTGTCCGGGAATTCGTCGTCAATCAGCGCGCGCAATTTCGGCACATCGGAAAACCGCGTATGCCGCTCATCCGGCCGCGGATGAACGGTTAGACCAGCCGCGCCTGCCGCAAGCGCTATACGGCCGATTTCAATCACATTGGGCCAGGGCAAATCCCGCCGATTACGCAGCAGAGCGACAGCATTCAGATTGACGGAAAGCTTTGCGGTCATTTCAGAGGGTTTCCGGCGCGGTGAAAATTCGGATCCCCACACTCTTATCGTTTCAGCTGTCTGTGGTCCAGCATGATCCGATCGGTAAAAATAATTGTAATTGTTAAGGAATTATCCCCTTTTGGCGATCACTATACCTGCAACCTCTGGTTTAAAGGTGAGCCAAAAGAAACAGGGAAATCATCGAACGCCTGTCGGAGGGCTTCTATCGATCATGTTAGATAGGCGGCAATTGAGCGCCAACCCTGCCCTGGTGAAACTGAACGGATACCAGACGGAAGAAGAACTCCTCAAAGCTATCACAGATATCGGAAAAAATGGTACGTTGACACCCGACGACGGGACGAGTTTCAGCGTATTCTCTTCGAAAAGGGCAAGGCCACCGATTTCCGGTCGGAAATTTATCACCACGGAACCGGTGAGAGAATATGGATCAGCGAGAACGCCAGGCTCGTCTATAATCGCCAGAATGGCGAACCGCTCTATTACGAAGGAACCGTTCGCGAGATCACACAGGAAATTCGAAGCGCACAGATCGAGGAACGTTTGGTGAAGTTGTCCTTGAATCTTCCTGGCGGCCTTTTCCAATTACACCTTTCACCGGAAGGCGTTTTTTCGGTCCCTTATGTCATCGAGTCATTCATCAAGCTGATGGCCCATCAAACCAGCGGGGCGATCGGCAATCCGGACAATTACCTGAAATATATCCATCCGGAAGATATTCACCACTATATTCAGGCTGTTAAGGACTCTGGTGACCGTCTGTGTCATCTGAACCATCGGTTCCGCTATCAGCGCGAGGTTGGCACCTATCGCTGGCTCCATATCACCGCGACACCCGAAAGACAGGAAGACGGCGGCACGATTTGGCATGGTCATGTCAGCGATGCAACGATTCAATGCGAAAACGAACACCAGCTTCAGCGCCTCGCCTATAACGACGCCCTTACCGGCCTCCCCAGACGGGCAATCCTCGACAACAGTCTCCCCGCAATCATCGAGAGCTGTGACCGGAAAGGAGAATGGGCGGCTGTCCTCCTGTTCGACCTCGACGGCTTCAAGTTGCTCAACGACAGGCATGGGCACGATGTCGGTGACGCGATTCTCGTTGAGGCGGCAAATCGGTTAGAATGCAACACGCTGGATACCGACTTTGTGTATCGCTATGGCGGGAATGAGTTTGTTGTTGTTGCCAACGATCTGGGAACCAACCTGAGTCAGGCGACGGAACATGCCCAAGCCCTGGCCGAGAAAATCAGGTCTTCATTTGAGGAATGCTACAAGATTCGAGGTCTGCGACTCTCGGCGACCAGTTCGATCGGAATTGCGTTGATAGAACCGGGCAAATCGGTTGCTGAGGAAATCCTGACAACAGCTGATGACGCAATGTATGGCGCCAAGCGACGGGGCGGAAACACCGTCTTCATCCCAAACAAAGGGCGTTCTTGCGAAGCGCCTCCGACA
>JAHEHW010000151.1 GCA_024639745.1 Salaquimonas sp.
CTTTCCAGGGCTTACTGGGCTCTGCATGACGATTCGGAGTATGGTGAAACCGTCGACTATTCTAGGTTTAGCGGTCGATAGGTAAAAAGAGACGTGTGACTTTCTGTGCGCTCGAAGCATTCTTGGCGAGATGCTATTGGTTTCGGAAATGCGCGTGATCATTCACCGCAGCTTCACGAAATGGATTGCATCACCATAATCGACCGAAACTGCTAGCGATGAAATATGTGGCGTAAACTTCTCTTTTTTGTTCCTGTTGCTGTCGGTGCGCTGGCGGTGTGGTGGGCAATCAGTCAGCGTCAGCCGCCGGCGACAGCGAAGCCCCAGGAGGACATCCGGACGGTCCGTGTGGTCGAAGCGGAGCCAGTCAGCTTTGTGCCGAGCGTCAGCGGTTTCGGGACCGTGAAACCCGCCAAGACGTGGAATGCCATTGTGCAGGCTGCCGGCGAGGTCGCTTATGTGCACCCTGACCTCAAGCGCGGCGCGATTCTGGAAGCCGGGACCGAGATCATCCGGATCTCGCCAGAGGATTACGAACTCGCCATTGCGCGGGCGAACGCTAATATCGACAGTATCGACGCCGAGCTCGCGGAGTTGGACCTGACCGAAGCCAATACCCGTGCGACGCTTCAGCTCGAGCAGGAAGTCTTAGCAATCGCCAACCGTGAGCTGTCGCGCAAGCGGGAACTTGCAGAGGCTGGTACGGTTTCGCCGACGGCACTGGATCAGCAGACCCGGGAAAGCCTCACCCAGCGCCAGAAAGTGCAGGAACTCGAGAATACGCTAAGCCTGCTTCCTTCAAGGCGGTCGGTGCTGGACGCGCAAAAGAAGCTGAATCGCCTCGAGCTCGATCAGGCGAAGCTCAACAAGGAGCGGACAAGCATTAGCCTGCCTTTCGATGCCCGGATTGCCGAAGTGAACGCCGAAATCGCCCAATTCGCGCAGGTGGGAACCACGCTTGCGGTTGCCGACGGGATCAAGACCTCAGAGGTCGAGGCCCAAATTCCGCTATCCCAGTTTGCCGCCTTCGTGCGAACGGCTTCGAGGGATAACGGACTCGTCGCCGGGCTTACCCCGGCCGGTATACGCAACGTGATCGAACGCATGGGCTTCGCGGCCACGATCCGGCTCAATGCGGGTGAAACCCATGTCAAATGGCCTGCCGCATTTTCCCGAATTTCCGATACCATCGATCTCAAAACGCGTACCGTCGGTCTTTTCGTGACCGCCAGCGATACCTGGGAGACAGCGATTCCCGCCGAGCGGCCACCGTTGACCAAAGGTTTGTTCGTCGAGGTCGAGCTTCGCTCCAACCCGATCGAAAATGTGCTGGTGGTTCCCCGCACGGCGTTGCACGACGGCAGGCTCTATCTTGCGGATGATGAGGGTCGGCTGGCGGTTCGCGAGGTGAAAACCGGAATCAGCAAGGGCGATTTTGTTGTCGTAACAGAAGGATTGAAGCCTGGCGAGCGGATCGTCGTCAGCGACCTTCTGCCGGCCATTGAGGGCATGCGACTCAGGTCCGAGATCGACGATAGCCTGCAGCAGCAAATCGTCAGAACCGCCGGCAGCAATGCGGTTGAAGGGCAGGGCGACGGAAAATGATCGATTATTTCGCCCGTCACCCGACAGCGGCCAATCTGCTGATGATCGGGCTCCTGGTGATTGGCCTTTTCTCCTATCCGTCGCTTCAGCGAGAGACGTTTCCGAGGATCGCTCCTAGCAAGGTCCAAGTGACGGTTGCCTGGCCGGGAAGTCGTCCGGAAGAGGTCGAGGAAGCGGTTTGCCGCCGGGTCGAGGATGCGCTCGATGCGGTAAACAATGTCAGCGAGGTCATCTGCGAGGCGCTTGAAGGCCTTGCCCGATTGACCATCGAAAAGACCGATGCGGTGAGCCTAGACCGTTTCACCGCTGATATCACCAATGCCGTCGATGGTATTTTGACTTTTCCGGAAAACGTGGAGCAGCCCGTTATCAGCCAGTTGGGCAGAACCGATTTCGTTGCCTCGGTTGCGATAACGGGACCCGAGGATCGACGTCACCTCAAAGCCTATGCCGAAACAATTAAAACGCGCATGGAACTGTGGGGAGGTATACCGAAAATCGAGGTTCTCGGCTTTTCCGATCATGAAATCCGGATCGAGTTGTCCCGGGATCGGTTGCAGGGTTTCGGGGTATCGGTGGCCGATGTCGCCCGCGCGGTTCAGCGTAGTTCGCTCGATCTGCCGTCAGGGACATTGGAGACTGAGGAACGGGAATTCCTGTTGCGATATGCGGGTGAGCGGCGCGAGCCTGAAGCATTTCGCGACATCGTTGTTGTTTCGAGCGAAAATGGCGGCGAGGTCCAACTCGGGGACATCGCGGTAATCCGTGACGGTTACAAACTTGCGGAGGCGCGGATCGACTTCAACGGTAAGCCAGCGGCAATTCTGTCGATCACGAAGACCGCGGAACAGGATACGCTCAATGTGATTACCGAGGTCAACGCCTTTCTCGAAAACGCCAGACAGACGGCGCCGCCGGGAATCGAGATGCAGGTAACGAATGATATTTCCTCGATCGTCTCGGACCGTCTGCAACTGTTGATCGAAAACGCTGCTTTGGGGCTAACGCTCGTATTCTTCGTCCTGTGGCTCTTTTTCGGTTTCAGATATTCCTTCTGGGTCGCAGCCGGTTTGCCAGTATCCTTTGCCGGGGCCTGTTTCCTGATGGTGCTAGCCGGCTATTCGATCAACATGCTGACAATGGTCGGACTATTGATCGTTATCGGCATTCTGATGGACGATGCGATCGTCATTGCCGAGAATGTGGCAAGTCATCACGTTCAGGGGAAATCTGCGACTGAAGCGGCGATCATGGGCGCGCAGCAGGTACTTCCTTCGATCTTCGCCTCGTTCGCGACGACCGCGGCGATTTTCGGATCGCTTGCTTTTCTCAAAGGCGATATCGGGCAAATCCTTCGCGTGGTGCCGGTGGTTATGCTATTCGTTCTGATCATCTCGCTCGTCGAAGCGTTTTTGATCCTGCCGCATCATTTGAAGCATTCGCTTCAGGCGCATCCGGCAGGAACAGGTCGCGTTCAATCCTGGATCGATAGTGTCATCGACAAAATACGGGCCAGGGTCATTCTGCCAATCGCGCAGTTTTCCGTGAACTGGCGTTATTTCGTTTTCGGATCGGCGATCGGCTTGTTGCTTCTTTCCGTCAGCATGGTCGCCGGCGGGATTGTCAAATTCTCGCCGTTTCCGGACCTGGACGGCAATGTCATGGAAGCGCGCATTTTGATGCCGCAGGGAACCCCGCTCCATCGTACCGAGACTGTCGTCGCAAGGGTCGATGCGGCGCTCGAGAGCGTCAACGAGAAGCTAACCCCAAAACAGCCCGGCGCTCAGTCGCTGGTGCGAAATGTGACCCATCGCTTCAACTACAATCAGGATGCGGGCGAGACGGGACCGCATGTCGCGACCGTTATCGTCGATCTGCTCGACACCGAGACGCGAAATTCCCAGCTCGATGACATCATTGCCTTGTGGCGCGAGGAAACCGGGCCGGTCGCCGGGATCGAGAATCTGGCCTTTACCGAGGGCAGTTTCGGTCCTGGCGGTCGCGCGGTCGATATCCGCCTGACAGGTCCTGATCTTGGCGATCTTGCTGGCGCCTCCCGGCGGTTACAGGAAGCTCTGAAAGACTATGCAGGCATCTACAACGTCATGGACGATCTGAGACCGGGCAAGCCGGAACTCCGCATCAGTCTTCGCGATGGCGCTGCAACCCTTGGCGTTGATGGGCGTTTAATTGCCGATCAGATCCGGTCTGCATTTTTTGGCTTCACGATCGATGAAATCCAGATCGGTAGCGAAGCGTACGAGATCAATGTCATGGCCAGCGCCAGCAACAGGAACCAGCTTTCCGATCTCGATCAATTCACAATTACCACGGGGGATGGCAGCCAGGTTCCTCTCGGGGCGGTTGCGAATGTGGAAGAGGACCGCGGATATTCACGAATCCGAAGGGTAGACGGAAGGCGCACGGTCACGATTACCGGCGAACTCGATAGTCGGTTCGGCAACTCCACTGAAATTCTTGGTGAAATTCGAAGCGAATTTCTTCCGAATCTCAAAGCCGATTTTCCAGAGGTGCGTTCCAGTTTCGAAGGAGCGAATGCCGATGCCGGGCGAACCCAGCGTTCCATGCTGAACGGTTTCGTGCTCGGTCTGATCGGCGTTTACCTGCTTTTGTCCTTCCAGTTCAGGAGTTATCTCGAACCGTTCGTTGTCATGATCATCATACCTTTCGCTTTCGTCGGCGCAGTTTGCGGACATTGGCTTCTTGGTCTTGATTTCACCATGCCGTCCTTGCTTGGATTTGTCGCCTTGGCCGGGATCGTGGTCAACGACTCAATCCTGCTCGTGAATTTCATCAAGCATTTCCATGGAGATACAAAGAGTGTCGCAGAGGCGGCGCCGCTTGCGGCCGGCGCTCGTTTCCGGGCCATCTTGCTGACATCGCTGACGACGATCGTCGGATTGCTGCCGCTTCTCACGGAAACTTCGCTGCAGGCGAAGATTCTGATACCGCTGGTCACCAGTCTCGCCTTCGGCCTGCTGGCGACGACCATTCTCGTTCTTTTCGTCGTTCCGGCGGTTTATACAATTCTCGCCGATGCAGGTGCGGCGAGCATTGACTAGCGCGTAACGCGTGTTCCGTTCCGCTTAAACCCGAACCACGTAAACGGAAGCGTTGGTGTGAGCGACGACATGGGTCGCGGTGGTGCCCAGCAGGTAATCGCTGACCTTGGGATTGGCCGCTTCCATTACGATAAGGTCCACGTCTTCTTCCGTCGCGAGTTTCACGATTTGCCGGTGGGGAGACCCAATTCTTACTGTTGAGCGTGTCTTCAGGTCACCAGGCGGATTTTCCTTGAGAAATTCCTCAAGCCGCTGGCTCCAGTAGACGCGGGAATCGCGGATATTCAGGTTTCGCTCCATTTCTGGGGCAACCGTTGCGACGATGAGTTCAGCGCCGTGATTGGTCGCCATGCGGACCGCTTCTTCGTAAGCCCGCTGCTTGTGTTCAGCGTGCCGCAAATTGATCGGGCACAGAATCTTCTTGAAAACCTTGGACATTTTCTCTCCCTGAAAGCCTACTGGCTCATTTTCCCTTTTATCGTGGAGCAGTGTGAAGAAGAGGTCCGCAATGATCAACCCGGACACCGAGGTATCTAGGACCGGGGCCGGACGGCTGTTCTCGATCTATTGGCCCGCCAGGTTCAATAGCGCTTTGGTTAGAGAGCCCTTAGGGTCGGCGAGTTCGTCTAGGATCGTGTAATGATTATGGCCTTTGAGGCCCGTTACGGAGATCTCGATACCCTTGTCTTTCGCAACTGTGGCGAACTCCTCTGACTGGCGGCGCAGTTCGGGCAGTTCTTCCGCGCCATAGACCAGAGCGATGGACGCGTTTGTATCGGGCAGATGACGTGAAGGCGATAACGTTTCGATTTCTTC
>JAHEHW010000152.1 GCA_024639745.1 Salaquimonas sp.
GGTTTCGGACGTCAGCGAAAAATCTAAGAGCAGCAGCTAAGCGCTGCATGGCGTATTGATTCCTGTGACGAGCTTTCAACTCGTCACCGGCAGCTTCACGGAACTGTTCCTTGTTTGATATCGGCTGGACGGAAATGCTGGTGGTCGCCTGCGTGGCGATTATTGTGGTGGGCCCAAAGGACCTGCCCAAAATGCTGCGCACTGTCGGCAAGACCGTCGGCAATTTGAAGAAGCTTGCCGGCGATTTTCAAAAACAGTTCGATGACGCCTTGAAAGAAGCCGAACTCGACGAGGTTAAAAACCTCTCCAAGGGCAAAGGGTTCACCGCGCTCGATGATATCAAGGAATCGACCAAGAATTTCGAGCGCGATTTCAAGGAGCAGATGACGGGTACACAGAAAGATTTGAATGATGCCGCGAGCGGCGCATCCAAGTCTTCCAGCTCTGCCCAAAAGTCGTCAGCCAGCGAATCGGAATTGCCGAAGCCCAAGTCGGAAACGACGGCCAATAACAAGCCGGTCGCTTCCGGCAAGAAGGCTGCGGCGACGAAGAAGTCGAGTTCCTCTGCTACAACGAGCACCAAGACATCGACGGGCGCTGGTGCCGGTAAATCCAAATCAGTGACCTCGGCGACCAACAAGCCTGCGGCGGGCACGGCCGCCAAGTCTGCTTCAAAACCTGACAAGGCGAAAACCACGAAATCGGCGAAAAGTGCATGAGCGACGATGATATCGAGGCGTCAAACGCGCCGCTGATCGAACACCTCATCGAATTGCGGCAGCGCCTCATGCGCGCGCTGATCGCAATTGCTATATTCTTCGTCATCTGCTTCATCTTCGCCGACAAGATTTTTAATATCCTGATCATTCCCTATCAGTGGGGAGCGGGTACCGACGAAGTTCGCTTCGTTTACACCGCGCTGCAGGAATATTTCTTTACTCAGCTAAAGCTCGCCTTTTTCGGCGCCTTGTTCATCGCTTTTCCGGTGATTGCGTCGCAGATCTACAAATTCGTTGCGCCCGGTCTGTACAAGAATGAGCGTCAGGCGTTTTTGCCGTTTCTGATCGCGACGCCGATATTGTTCCTCGTGGGATCCTGTCTCGTTTATTTCCTGATCATGCCGCTTGCGACGCAATTCTTCCTTTCACAGCAGCAATTCGGCGGCGAGGGACAGGCAACCATCGAAAACCTGCAGGCGGTCAGCACCTATCTCGGTCTGATCATGACGTTGATTTTCGCTTTCGGACTGGTATTTCAGCTTCCGGTGGCGATCACGCTTCTCGCAAAGGTCGGTCTGACGAATTCCGACTGGCTGAAGGATAAACGCAAATACGCCGTTCTCCTGACGTTCGTCGCCGCGGCTGTGCTGACGCCGCCCGATCCTGTCAGCCAGATCGGCCTAGCTTTGCCGACGCTGCTCCTTTACGAAGTGTCGATTTACATGGCTCGCTATATCGAGAGGAAGCGTGCGGAAGAAGAGGCAGCGGAAGAAGCTGGCGTTTAAGGCCCAAGAGCGGTGTTGCCAGCCGCTCTTTACGCCGTTACACGGGACCTGATTTAGGCGGAATCCCGCCGCTTGGCGAAATCATAAAGTCTTTCAGGATGATCCATGTTCGATATCAGGTGGATACGCGAGAACCCGCAGGCCTTTGATGAAGGGTTGAAGAAACGCGGAGTCGAGCCGCAGGCAGAAAGCCTGATCGCGCTCGACGAGAAACGCCGCAAGCATGTTGGCAGTGTGCAGGAGGCCCAGCAGCGCCGCAATGCCGCGTCCAAGGAATTCGGCGTCGCCATGAGCCAGGGCGATACAGCGCGCGCCGAAGAACTAAAGACGGAAGTAGCCGAGATCAAGAAGTTTCTGGGCGAGGCCGAGGAGATCGAGCGCAAGCTCACGGATGAGCTGAAAGACGCCCTTTCGAACATTCCAAATATCCCGCTCGACGATGTGCCGGTTGGCGCAGATGAGGACGGCAATGTGCTTTATCGGGAGCATGGCGAAAAGCCCGAACTCGATTTTGAGCCGAAAGAGCATTTCGAGCTTGGCGAGGGCATGGGCGGCATGGATTTCGAACGCGCGGCCAAGCTATCAGGTTCGCGTTTCGTCGTGCTTTCCGGCGAAATTGCGCGGCTCGAAAGGGCAATCGGCCAGTTCATGCTCGATCTCCACGTGACCGAACACGGCTATATGGAAGTGCAGCCGCCGCTGCTCGTCAATGATGCGACCATGTACGGCACGGGGCAGCTTCCGAAATTTGCTGAGGATTTGTTTGCGACAACTGATGGCCGCTGGCTCATTCCGACCGCAGAGGTTCCGCTGACCAATCTCTTGCGGGATGAAATCCTGGAGCATTCAGCGCTGCCCATGCGGATGACGGGGCTCACCTGTTGCTTCCGTTCGGAGGCAGGGTCAGCTGGCAAGGATACCCGCGGCATGTTGCGCCAGCACCAGTTCAACAAGGTCGAGCTTGTTTCGATAACCGACAAAGAATCCTCGATTTCAGAACTGGAACGCATGCTTTCCTGCGCTGAGAAGACCTTGCAGCTGTTGGGGCTTCATTACCGTGTCATGATGCTTTGCACCGGCGATATGGGTTTTGGCGCGCGCAAGACCTATGACATCGAGGTCTGGCTGCCGGGGCAGGGTGCTTACCGCGAGATATCGTCCTGCTCGGTCTGCGGCGATTTCCAGGCCAGACGCATGAATGCCCGCTACCGCGAGGAGGACGGCAAGACGCTGTCACATGTTCACTCGCTGAACGGCTCGGGTGTCGCGGTTGGGCGGATGCTGATTGCAGTGCTCGAGAATCACCAGAATGCCGATGGTTCTGTAACGGTGCCGGAGGCTCTACGGCCCTATATGCGTGGCGCGGAAGTCATCGGCGCGGGAGACGCGGCCTGATGCGCATCCTGATCACGAATGATGATGGCATCCATGCGCCGGGTCTGGAGGTGATGCGGCGGATCGCAGCGAAACTGTCAGATGATGTCTGGGTTTGCGCGCCGGAGACCGACCAGTCGGGACTGGCCCATTCGCTTACGCTTTCCGAGCCGCTTCGGTTGCGGAAGGTCGACGAAAATGTATTTGCGCTGAAGGGAACGCCGACCGACTGCGTGATCATGGGGATTCGGGAGCTGATGGACACTCCGCCCAATCTGGTGCTTTCCGGCGTGAATTCCGGTCAGAATATCGGCGATGACGTCAGTTACTCCGGCACGGTCGCGGGTGCCATGGAGGGAGCGCTCCTTGGCATCAAGGCGATAGCGGTATCCCAAGCCTATTCGTGGGACGACGGCCATCGCAGCATTCCGTGGGAGACGGTGGAGACACGCGGCCCAGATGTTATCCGCAGACTGATCGATAGCGACTTTCCTAATCGGACGCTTGTCAATGTGAACTTTCCGAATTGCGGACCGGATGACATCGAGGGTGAAGAAATTACGCGCATGGGGAGTTTCAGCCATGGCCTCTTCATGGAGAAGCGGCATGACGGGCGCGGATTCCCCTATTACTGGCTCAGGTTCGGGCGGGACCGTTCCGAGCGGCGCGAGGGAACCGATATCACCGCGCTTGCCAATCGCAGGATTTCGATTACACCGCTAAAGCTCGACCTCACTGATGAGGCTTTTGGTGAGAGCCTTGCCGAACGTTTCGGTGAGGACTGATCAGGGTTTCGGCAGGCATTCGGGAGACGTAACAAGGTGCCCACGGATCGAAGGGAAGCTGTCGCCAGCCTGTTATTGCGGCTCAGAACCGCCGGCATCATGGAAAAACGGCTTTTCACTGCGTTCGAAGCGGTGCCCCGGCAGAATTTCGTGCCGCTCATTTATCTCGATTACTCTTATGCCCGGGGCGCCTTTCCCATTGAATGCGGTCAGATCATGACATCCGGCGATCAGGTGGCAAAAACGCTGCTTGCGCTCGAGCTTGAAGACAAACACCGGGTGCTCGAGATCGGCACCGGCACCGGTTATCAGACCGCGCTGATGTCGCATCTTGCAGGAAAGATCACGAGTATCGAGCGCTACCGCACACTTGCCGACAAAGCCAGGACGCGACTGGAAACTCTTTCCATCTCCAATGTTCATATAACGCATGGCGATGGTCGTGACGGGGTGCCAGGCTCCTTGTTCGATCGTATCATCATCAATGGAGCCTTGCCTGAAGCGCCGAAAGCGCTTTCGGACCAGGTGGCTTCAAATGGAATGATCATCGTGCCGATCGGGCCTGCGGACGGCGTTCAGAAGCTGACCCGGCTCGTGAAGGTCGGCTCGCGCTTTAACGTCGAAGAGCTTTTCGATGTTCGGATGCAGCCGCTTGAAAAAGGCATGTCCAAGGCGATCTAAAGTAGCTCGAAGCCAGAATCCGACGCGGCTCCCACGGACGGCTCAGGAAAAATTCTCCCGCCTTAACGGTCGAGTAACATTAACAATGTCTAATCGGAATTCACCGTTTTCCAGTTTGTAGGTACCGGTAATGCTTTCCAGAGTCTTGCGTGATCATATTCGTTGCCTGTCGCAGATAGCCTGCCTCGGTCTTGTGGCTGGTCTGGCAAGTGGTTGCAGCTCGAATTTCTCCCGTTTCGATCGCGATCTCTATTCGGCGCTTCCGCAGTCAAACCAGCAGGCTAACGCTCAGCAGACGGCCCAGAACAATTATCCTGGTAATGTCGACCCAACAACAACCGCGGGAATTGATCCTGGCGGCCCGATTCCGCTCAGCCAGGTTTCACCGCCACAGGTGGCGCCCGATCATTCGGGGTACCAGCCTGGCAGCCAGCAGTCTTCAACCTATGGCGCCGGCACGACCTATCCAACGGCCTCGTCTCCAAGCCAATATTCGAATGCCCAGGCGAACGATCCGACCGGTGCAGCGCGTTCCGGCGTCGTGAGCGCCAGCCTGCCCGCGCCTAAAAATCCGGGCATCGATCCGGTATCGACACAATCCGTATCAAAGCCGCCCGTTGCTTCGGCTCCGGTAGTCCAAACTGGCTCAGTGAAGCCGCCAAATGGGGTCGGCGGTTGGTCTGGTGCCGGTGGAAACTCGGTGACGATTCAGTCGGGCGAAACGCTGTATAATTTGTCAAAGCGATACGGCGTGCCGGTCAATGAGATAATGAAGGCTAATGGCATCGAGAATACCAACGATATTCAGGCCGGTCAGCGCGTCACCATTCCGACTTATGAGTATTCGAGCAAGGCGCCGATCTCGGCGCCGGACAACGATCCGGCTACCAAGGCTGCGCTTTCATCGCGTGGCTTCAATGCGGGAACCTCCGGCACAGCTTCCGCCGGCGATATCTACATCGTGCAATCGGGCGATACGCTTTCCAGAATCGCGTCACGTACCAATACGACGGTCGCAAACCTGAAGAACCTCAATGGCTTGGATGGTACTACAATCAAGGTCGGGCAGACTCTTAAGGTAGCCGGTAAAGTGACATCGACGCAGGTTGCCAGCCTTAAGCCAACAGCGCCCGTTTCCTCTGCCGCCAATGAG
>JAHEHW010000007.1 GCA_024639745.1 Salaquimonas sp.
GAGGATCGCGAAATCCCGCAATCGGTGCAGAGCGATCGGTATGGCGGGTCGCTTTTCAAATCCGGCAGGATTTCGGTGCCGCTGTCTTTGGGCGGCTTTTGGAACTGGTTCATGGGCGGTGGTTTCCCCGCCGCCTTGTTTCGGCAATGCGGATACCGAGATCGACCAGATGGCCGATCAGGCCTAGCGTCAGGCAGGCCGCGACGAAAATGAAGTTCTGATCCGTCAAGGCAGCGCCCAGGGCGGCAAGCAGGCCGATGCCCGATATGCCATTGGCGATGATCGGGCCTGCCAAAAGACCTGCGGGCCGCAGGTAAAGAATGAACCCGATTTCGACAGCAAGCACAGCCATCGCGACCAGCGTGATCGTTCCGTTTTCGAACAGGGTTTCGAGGAACGCCATCGCGTTACTGCGCCTGCAGGCCCAGAAGTTGGCGGACATCCTTGACGAAGACGCGCAGATGGGCGAGGGGATCGCGGCGGACAAGCCGCTTGTTGAGATAGGATTCCCAGGTCAGGCGCTGGACGTCCGGGTCTGCGCACATCTTAACGAATTGCTCGCGGCGCTTGTCGGTCGAGTACCAGAAATATTGCAGCAGGCCGAGAATGAAGAAGACGCGGCCATGGTCTTTCATGAAACGTTTCCTGGCGGTTTTCAGGGCTTTCGCCTTTCCGGTGACGAGCATTTCCTCGACCGCTTCAGCGCATAACTTGCCCGCCAGCATGGCGTAATAGATGCCTTCCCCGGACGATGGGGCAACGGTCCCGGCGGCGTCCCCGGTGAGAAGCACGTTGCGACCATTGTCCCAGCGCTTCATCGGCTTGAGGGGCAGCGGCGCACCCTCGGTGCGGACCGTCTCCGCGTCGCCAAGACCGGATTCTTCGCGCAATTTGCGGGTGGCATCGCGCAGGGAATGACCCTTTATCGCCGAACCGGTGCCAATGCTGGTGTGTTCGCCATGCGGGAACACCCAGCCGTAGAAATCGGGGGAAATCTCGCCATCGTAAAGTACGTCGCAGCGATGCGGGTTGAATTTTTCCGGGTTTGGATTGTCCGGGGATTTTACGATCTCGTGATAAGCGAAGACGTAAGGCGGTTTCTTGTCCGGCCCAAACATCTGGCGACGAACCTTGGAGTTAGCTCCGTCAGCACCAATCACTGCCCTGGTCCTTACGGTAATGTGAGGCTGGCCCGCTTCGCCCGAAAGAAGCAGGCTAAGGATGCCATCGGGATTTTGCGAAATTTCCTTCAATGCGCCCCGGTGCCGGGTGGCGCCGGCAGCTTCTGCCCGATCGCGCAGAAAGGGGTCGAAAATATCACGGTCGACCATGCCGACAAAACCGATATCGCCGATCTTCATTTCCACGTTATAGCGGGACGGCGCGATTATCCGCGCGCCGCGCACCTTCGCTTTCAGCTGCTCCTCCGGAATGTCGAATTCCGAAATCGCCTTGGTGGGGATAGCCCCGCCGCAAGGTTTGATGCGGTTTTCAGGATCGACAAATAGGACGGCACGGCCTGCCTCTGCCAGTGTTTGCGCCGCCGTGGCGCCGGACGGGCCGCCTCCGACTACAATCACATCGTATGGTTGAGGGGCCATGGCGTCACTCCGCGAGCTGCATCGGGGTTGAGTCCTGCGCGCCGCGGATCGGCATCGGACGCGTTCCGATTCCGAGGGCGATCAGCGCAGAGACAAGAAAAATCACGGCCTCGCCGGAAAAGACGATGGCAAAGGATGTCGAATTGCTGCCGGTTACGTATCGGGAAAGGTCGAGCGCGACGGTTCCGAGGAAACCGCCAAGCCCGAAGGCGATTGCCTGCGCGGCACCCCAAACGCCCATGCGAATGCCTTCGCTGCGGGTTTTGCTGGCGCCGGCCAGTCCCATCATTGTGCCGATGGCTGCAACGGCGAATGCCCCATTTGCCAGACCTAGCAGGAATATGTTCGGTTTCAGCGGCCAATGCGGAGCAAAGCTGGCAGCAGCGGCCAGAAAGGCAAGCGCGATGCCGGAGCCGATGCATCCTGTCACCGTGAAGAATTTGAGAATACCGGGTTTGCGCTTCGCCATCAGGCTGCCCGCAAGCCCGACGATAGCCATGCCGGCGAAGACACCGGCGTGTTGCACGCCTGCGAGCTTAGTCGTCTCGCCCGGTGTCATTGCGAACAGGAATCCCCCGAACGGTTCTAGAATGAGATCCTGGGTCGAATAGGCCAGCATCGACATAAAGACGAACAAGGTGAAGAGGCGCGCCTGCGGATCGGACATGACTTCCGACAATGCCGCGCGGAATGAAGGTTTCGGTCCTCTTGCCCCATCCGGGTCCGGGTCGATCACTGCCCGGTTCTCAATCCCAAGCACTGCGAGCGCGGCGATTACAGTGGCGGCCATGCCCGTCAGTCCCGTTACTGCGATGAGGCGGCTGTGGGAGTAGGGATCCAGGAAGGTTCCGGTGATGATTGCGGTGACAATGATGCCGGCAATCATCATCATCCAGACGATGGTCGCCGCCGCCGGTCTGCGCTCGGGCGCCGTGCGGGTTGCAAGCAGGGCGAGAAGGCTGGTGCCGCATGCTCCAATCCCGAGGCCAATCAGAATGAAGGAAAATCCGGCGGCGAGTATCCCGGCGGAAAAGCTCTGTTCGAAGAGCAACGTCGTTGCCGCCGCGCCGGTTCCCGATAGCGCGAGCAACGCCAGCCCACCAAGTATCCAGCTCGTTCTTCTGCCGCCCTTGTCCGAGGCGTGTCCCCAAAGGGGTCTTGTGATCTGAACCGCATAGTGAATGCCGACGAGCATTCCCGGAATGACAGCCGCCAAGGCGAGTTCCACAACCATCACGCGATTGAGCGTGGAGGTCGTCAGCACGACGATGGATCCGAGTGCCGCCTGAACAAGGCCGAGGCGAAGAATATCGATCCAGCCGAGACCGGCAGTCGTTCCTGGTTTGGCCGGCGCATTCATCGCGTCATCCTCCTGCTAGATGCCCGGCGGCGTTCAGGCCTCTGAGCGCGAACGCGCTGATCATCATGCCGGAGACGTATAGACCGACGCCGATCGCGCTGTACCAGATGGCAAAGCGGCCCGGATCGCGTAAAAAACGGATCATGCAGAGGCATTGGACGGCCAGCAGCGCAGTTACGGCGAGGGCAAAAAGCGGTTTTTCCCAACTTGCGAGCAGTGCGATGACGACCGCCTGGGGGGCCGCCATGACTAGGCATGCAAGCCGCGCAGCATTTGCTTCACCGAGCATGACGGGCAGGGAATTGAGCCCCATCTGCCGGTCGCCTTCGACCGACTTGAAATCGTTGAGGGTCATTATGCCATGCGCGCCGATGCCGTATAGGATGGCAATCGAAACGATCGGCCACCCGGGAAAGGCGCCAATCGCAGCCGCTGCGGCCGTCATCCAGGGCAGGCTCTCGTATGAAAATCCGACGGCGGCGTTTCCCAGCCAGCCATTCTGCTTCAGCCTGAAGGGGGGCGCGCTATAGGCCCAAGCCAGGGCAACGCCGACAATCGCGGCGACAAAAACCCAGCTTCCCAGAAGCAGCGAAAATGCCAGTGAAAGGACGGAAGTGAGGATCGCTACATAAAGCCCCCAGCGTCCGGGCATGCGTCCGGAGGGAATCACCCGCTCGGGCTGATTGATCGCATCGACGTGCCGGTCGAACCAGTCATTGACCGCCTGGCTGGCGCCGCAGACCATTGGTCCTGCAAGAAGGACGCCGCCCGCGACATACATCCAGCGTTCGGAAAAGGGTTGACCGGTGCTGATCACGCCGCAAGCAAAAGCCCACATCGGCGGGAACCATGTGATCGGTTTCAGGAGTTCGATTACCGCGCCCACGCTGGGTACGGTGATGCGCCCCTCATTGGCAGTACGGGCAATCATGGGCAAAGTGTAGAAACGGCACGAGAAAGTGTCAATTAAAATTGACAGTTATGCCGTCAATTCAAACGGCATGCGCTGCCGAATCATGATTTTGTGGCGTCGAAATCCTCGAGGCCGTGGCGGCGCAGCTTAATATATAGACTCTGGCGGCTGAGACCGAGGATCTCAGCCGCAGCTGCCCGATTGTTGTTGGTTTGCTGCAGGGCCGCCTCGATGCACATCTTTTCGATGACATCGAGCGCTTCTCGGATCAGTTCCTTCATCGGAACGCGACCGACAAGATCGCCGAAATCGGAAGGCGCTCCGGGAATATTGAGGCTGGGGGCGGCAATTCCCGTATCTCTTGAATGGGGCTCGGATACCAGAACTCCGATCAGATTCTGATTGCCGGCAGCGAATTGGCGGGCAGCTACCGTTACCGGTTTGCGATTTGAAAGATCGTCATTCGCGAATGTCTGGAAATTGCGGATAAGTTTGTCATCGCCTACCCGCGAGACGAGTGTCTGCATATCAATCGGGGAGGCGCCGAGCCAATTGTTGATGTTGCGGCCGATGACCTGATTGGCATTCACCGCGCCGATCAGATCGAGAAATTGAGCATTGATCGAACGAACCACGCCCTTTTCGTCAATAATTGCATAGGGTTCGGGTATGCCTTTGATGCTGGGACTTGCGAGATCAAGCTCGGGCGGCAGCGTCTGACCAGCCTCCGATTTATCCGAAAGCGCGATGATAAGGTTGGTGTTCCCGTTTTCGCGGTAAGGCTCGATCGAACATTCAATTATATTACCGGAATCCGCCAGTTCGGTGAAAATCGTTTGCGTTGTCCCGCTATGGCGAACCTCGCTGAGGGCGTTGATCAAGCGGTCTCGATTTTCCTTGTCGAACAGGGTTGAAAGCGACGCGCCGACAAGTTTCTGAACGGGTCGTCCAAGCATCTTGGAGGCGGCCAAATTGGCATCCAGAATGGTGTTGCGACCGCCATCGACCATGATCGAGGGCAGGCGGCATTTCTGGAATGCGGTCCGGTATCGCGTTTCCGCTTCCTGGATACGGCGATATTCGCTTTCGAGATCAAGTTGTACCTGCACCAATTGCTGCTGCATGCGGGCTATCTGGCGCATGTCTGCGCCGATTGCGAGCCTCGCATTCAGCCCTTCAATAGAAATCAGCTTGTAGGTTACAGGCAGGTCAGGGAGGCCTTTGGCAGGATGGTTGACCTGGCGCTTTTCCGTGACAGCGTGTTCCTTGCTCTCTGCAAGCAGGGCATCGATTTTGTCATGACACTCGATGGTTACAGTGTCTTGCCATTTCTTGCCGCGCATTTCGTCGAAGCCGTATGCGGCAAGCGAATGATCATCGCAGGCAACGTCTATGATCGTGTCGTTCGTGTCGATTACCAGAGTGATTTCGGCGCCGACAGCCAAAAGGCTCGCAACCGCAGCACCACCCAGACCTTCGAAAAGCGTTTTCGCTTCCGAGAATCGGGTCAGGCCGGGAGGAACCCGCTTATTCATCGGCAATGGTCTCCTAAGGAATAGCGGCAGACAGGGCGTCAGAAAGTTTCGTGGGGCTTTGTCTCAGGGTGAGCGAGCGGCGAAGGGAAACATAGCGTTCAGCTATGGATATAGCCGAGTAAACATTGTCTATGATGCAGTCAACGCCAAGAGCGGTTGCCTTTTCGACAAGCCGTTCCGCAGCTGGTCCGCCCAAAATCACGGGAGGTCTTTCCTTCGGTGCGATCTGATTGACGCCTGACATTATCGATTCGAGGCCCGGATACAGAACGTCACTGCTCCAGCTCAGGCAGACGAGATCGACTTTCCTGTGTTCAAGGACCTTCAGAATGGCGGATCCGGACAGCGTCGAGTGATATATCGTATCCCAGCCGCGTGAGCGGAACATTAGTTCCACGAGATTTTGCATAAGGGTATGCTGCTCGCCGGGGACAGCGGTTACCAGGAGACAGGGTGCGTCCGGTTCGAGGGGCAAGGTCCCGAGGTCTTCCTGGATGCGTTTTGTCAAAGCTTGGAGTTTGGCGCATCCGAGGGTGACATCAAAGAAATCGGCATTGGAGCTTTTCCATCTGCGTCCGAGTTCCCTGGCAGTAGCTTCAAGCAGCATCAAACGCCGGTAGGGCGTTTCACTGAAATGCCTGGGAAAGTCAATTTGGCTGCCCGGCCTGCCGTCTATTCGGACTGCCAGGAGGTCGGTGATAAAGCGGTCCAGAATGCCTGGATGAAGACAATCAGGAGAGAGCAGGATGTCGGGATTTTGCCTCATTCGCCTAACCGCGGCGCGAAAGACATCGCGTCGTATCGTTTGTTCCAATGTTGCGCGCAGGGGTACGAAATCGTGCCGGGTCGAAACGCCGGTTTGCTCGGCTTCTGCCGCAGCCGCTTCGAAACTCGCGGAGCGGCTTTCGAATAGTGTTTCATTCATCGCGATCACTGCGCATTCTTTTTACTTTGCGTCCAAAGCGACGATCGTAGGCTTCCGGTCCACGCCGCTGCTTCAGATGGCGGCTTCCAACGTCGCTTTGCTCTCATGCGCCCTTAGAGAATTCGAGCGCACCCTTTCCGGCCAAACCAAAAGCCGGACATTTCTTACTGACGTGGCAAGCATGACTGACACGGTTGTGAATGTAAATATATATTTACGTCAATTAAAGTTGACACTATCCGAAATGCAGGTCTATTCTCGCCGGCATGAGGAGACACCAGTCCAGCGCGCGGGAGGTTGAGTTCCGGTCCGGCCGGGCCGGGAAACCAGCTTTCCGCCTGTATACAGATGAGGAGCGCCGTCGGCGCGACACCTCGGGGTGGACGCTTGTGCAAGGCGTTCTGGCCCCGGTCCAGTTTCTCGTATTTCTGGTCAGCATCGGCTTGATTCTCCGCTATCTCATGTCCGGAGAGGGGCTCTTTGCAGCGAATCTCTCAATCGTGATCAAGACGCTCGTTCTCTATACGATCATGGTCACCGGCTCGATTTGGGAAAAAGAGGTCTTCGGCTGCTATCTGTTTGCGCGCCCGTTCTTCTGGGAAGACGTGTTCTCGATGGCGGTTCTGGCGCTTCATACCGGCTATCTTGCAGCGCTTTACTGGCAATTGCTGACGCCTGCAGGCCTTATGATTCTGGCGCTTTCGGCCTATGCCGCTTACGTGATCAATGCCGCGCAGTTCCTGCGCAAGCTGAAGATGGCACGCGAGGAAAGCCATGAGGAATCGCGGGGTAGCGCGGGACTTTCCAAAGAATTTGGGGTCGCGCCATGAACCGGATGGTCAATACTTCGCAACTTTCAGGGTGCGCATCCGAGTCGGCAGAGAAATCTGAACGGCCGCTGATCCGCGAAAGGGGCCAGCACGAGGTCTTTTGCGGGCTTACATCCATCATCTGGCTGCATCGCAAGATGCAGGACGCATTTTTCCTGATCGTTGGATCGCGTACCTGCGCCCACCTGATGCAATCGGCAGCAGGCGTGATGATCTTTTCCGAGCCACGTTTTGCGACCGCGATCATCGATGAGCGTGATCTTGCGGGGATGGCGGATGTCCACGAGGAGCTCGACCGGGTTGTCGAGCAGTTGATGAAGCGCAGACCAGACATTCGCATGCTGGTGCTCGTCGGTTCTTGCCCGTCAGAGGTTATCAAACTCGATCTTTCACGTGCCGCGGAACGGCTGAATCGGGTTCACGCGCCCCAGCGCCGGGTGATTTCATATTCCGGCAGCGGTATCGAAACGACGTTCACCCAAGGCGAAGACAACTTCCTGGCTGCCCTTGTCCAGGAAATGCGTCCGGAGGAGGCCTGCGATAAGGCATCTCTTATCGTGGTCGGATCCATGGCGGATGTCGTCGAGGATCAGATGCGCAGGATTTTCTCCGGCTTCGGGATCGACCGCGTTTCGTTTCTCCCCTCACGAAATAGCGAAGAACTCGCAGAGGTCGGTCCCAATACCGCTTTCGTACTTGCCCAACCCTATCTTGGAGCCACCGCGCAAGCGCTGGAACGCCGCGGAGCGCGGTGGATACCTGCGCTCTTTCCGCTGGGCGAAGAGGGGACCACGAACTGGCTTAAGGCAATCGCAGATTATTTCGAGGTTGATCCGGACCGCTTCGATTCCATTGTCGAGCCGGGTCGCAACCGTGCCCGCCAGGCTGTCGCCAAATATCGTGAAGTCCTTGAAGGCAAACGGATCTTTCTTTTCCCCGATTCGCAGATGGAGCCGTCACTCGCGCGCTTCCTCCAGAATGAGGCGGGAGCAGAAATCATTGAGGTCGGCAGTCCGTTTCTTCATCGCCATCATGTCTCGAAGGAGCTTGCGCAGCTCCCTGACAGTGTGGTGATGAGCGAGGGCCAGGACGTGGATCGCCAGATCGACCGTTGCCGAGCCGCCAATCCCGATCTGATCGTCTGCGGCATGGGGCTTGGCAATCCGTTCGAGGCCGAGGGTTTCTCGACGAAATGGTCGATCGAACTCGTTTTCAGCCCGATCCATGGCTACGAGCAGGCTGGCGACCTTGCAGAATTGTTTGCCCGACCGATCAATCGCCGGGGCCGTTTGGAGGTCGATGTCTGATCATGCAGTTGACCGTCTGGACATATGAAGGCCCGCCTCATGTTGGCGCAATGCGGATCGCAACAGCGATGAAGGGCGTTCATTATGTCCTGCACGCACCGCAGGGCGATACCTATGCGGATTTGCTCTTCACAATGATCGAGCGGCGCAAGGAGCGTCCGCCGGTCACCTATACGACCTTCCAGGCGCGTGATCTTTCCGGCGATACCGCGGAAATATTCAAGAAGGCCTGTTCGGAAGCCGTCGAACGCTTCCGTCCGGATGCCGTCCTCGTGGGCGCATCCTGCACGGCGGAACTGATTCAGGATGACCCCGGCGGCCTTGCGAAGACGCTTGATCTCGGTGTTCCGGTTGTTCCTCTGGAGTTACCTTCCTATCAGAAGAAGGAAAACTGGGGTGCTTCCGAGACCTTCTACCGTATCGTTCGCGGCTTTGCCGGCGGACGTGAACAGCAAACGGACATTCCCGCGAATCGCTGCAATATTCTGGGGCCTACCGCGCTTGGTTTCCGCTGCCGGGACGATATCGTTGAAATCCGGAAATTGCTGGAAGCGATGGGCATCGAAGTCAATGTCGTTGCTCCGCTGGATGCCCGCCCTGCAGATATTGCCAGGCTGCCGCAGGCCGCGTTCAACGTGGTACTTTATCCAGAAATCGCGGATACAGCTGCCCGCTGGCTGGAGCGCACCTACAAGCAACCGGTGGTGAATACGGTACCGATCGGGGTCAATGCGACAAAAACCTTCATTCGTGAGGTTGCCGAACTTGCTGGTATTGATCCTGAACCATTCCTGAAATCGGAGTCCGAGCGGCTGTCCTGGTACTCGCGCTCAATCGATTCCAATTACCTTACCGGTAAACGCGTCTTCATTTTCGGTGATGCTTCGCACGCTATTGCCGCGGCCCGGATCGCTGAGCATGAACTGGGTTTCAAGGTCTGTGGTCTTGGTACTTATTCGCGTGAGTTTGCCCGGGATATCCGCGCGGCGGCAGAAGAGTTTGGTGTCGATGCCCTGATTACCGACGACCATCTCGAAGTCGAGGACGCGATTCAGGCGTCGCAACCCGAACTGGTTCTTGGCACTCAGATGGAGCGCCATGTGGCAAAGCGCATGCGCATTCCCTGCGCGGTTATTTCCGCGCCAGTGCACGTTCAGGACTTTCCTGCCCGCTACTCACCGCAAATGGGTTTCGAGGGTGCCAATGTCATTTTTGACAGCTGGGTTCACCCGCTGATGATGGGCCTCGAAGAGCATCTTTTGACGATGTTCAGGGACGATTTCGAGTTTAACGACGAAGAGGTCGCGTCGCATCTGGCCGCGCTCGGCGGCAACGGAAAAAAATCCACTGGCAATCAAAACGACAGTGAAATGCATCCGGGCGCTCAGGGCTATAGCGGTGGAAGCAGTGGCAATGGAAGCGCAGTGGCAGAGTTGCGGGAACCTGAAAGTGATGGTGAGCCGATCTGGACCGCCGATGCAGAAAAGGAGTTGAAAAAGATACCGTTTTTCGTCCGGGGCAAGGCGCGTCGGAATACCGAAACCTTCGCCAGCCAGAATAGTCTGGTGGAAATCACCGTGGAGACGCTTTACGATGCCAAAGCACATTTCGGCAGATAGGTCTCCACCCGTGAATGTCGTGTTGATCACCCTTGATCATCACATGACCGCTGCCGTCGATGACGCGCGGCGGTTGTTGCTGCGGGATATGCCGGGGTTGAGCATGACCGTTCATGCGGCAACAGACTGGAATGAGAACGATGCCGCTCTCGAGGCCTGCAAGCACGATGTCAGCCAAGGCGATATCATCGTCGCATCGATGCTTTTCGTCGAAGAGCATGTAAAGGCGATCGGCCCGGCGCTTGCTGCCCGCCGAGACCACTGCGACGCCATGGTCTGCTGCATGTCCGCCGGCGAGATCATGAAGAACACCCGCATGGGTCGCTTCTCGATGTCCGGCGAGCAAAAAGGGCCGCTGGCGCTTTTGAAAAAGCTCAGGGGCGATCGTGGAAAGACCGGCGAAAGCGGAAAATCGGCAGGAGAGCGTCAGCTCGCAATGCTTCGCAGATTGCCGAAAATTCTCCGCTTCATACCTGGGACAGCCCAGGATTTACGCAATTATTTCATTGCTTTGCAGTATCGTATTGCAGCTTCGGATGAAAATATCGCGAACCTCGTCCGATTGCTGGTCAGCAAATATGCGACGGGCGCACGTTCCGACTTGCGCAAGACGACCAATGCCGCCGAGCCGGTGCATTATCCGGATGTTGGTGTCTATCACCCGGATATCGATCACCACATCGCGGAAGACGTCTTTGCGCTGCCGTCCCGTGCAGATGCCCGCGGAACTGTGGGACTTCTTCTGCTTCGCACTTACATTCTCTCGGGAGATACGGGCCATTATGATGGTGTGATCCGTGCGTTCGAGGCAAAAGGCCTGAATGCCGTCCCCGTGTTCTGCAGCGGTCTCGACATGCGATCGGCGATCGAGCGTTTCCTGTCGGGCGGTGAAGGGAAGAAGATCGATGCACTCGTGTCGCTGACCGGGTTCTCGCTGGTTGGCGGTCCGGCTTATTCGGATTCTGCAGCAGCGGCCAAAACCCTCGAGGCGCTCGATGTTCCTTATGTCTCGGCGCATGTGACCGAGTTTCAGTCGATTGAGAAATGGAGTGCCTCCAGCCAGGGGCTGATGCCTATCGAAAGCACGATCATGGTCGCGATTCCGGAACTGGATGGCGCGACCGGTTCGATCGTTTTCGGCGGTAGGCGCGAAAGGGCGGCAAGCGAAGAGGCTTTGGTTTGCAGTTGCTCCCGCGGCCTTGAATCCTGTCCTGCCGGCAGAAGTTGCATGCGGGCTCACGATGAACGGGTCGATACGCTGGTTGCCCGTGTCGATAAGCTGATCGGATTGCGCCGAAGCGAGCGCGCCAAACGCAAACTTGCAATCACAATCTTCAATTTCCCACCGAACGCAGGGAATATCGGAACTGCAGCATTCCTGTCGGTATTTGAATCGCTTTACGCGACGCTGCAGCGTCTACAGTCGGAGGGATATTCCGTTGAAGTGCCTGAAACCGTGGATGCCTTGCGGGAGTCGGTCCTTCACGGCAATGCCGCTATCCACGGAAGTGTGGCGAACGTGCATGAAATCGTCGGTGTCGACGATCATGTTCGCAATGAGAAACACCTTGCGGAGATCGAGGCGCAATGGGGTCCGGCGCCCGGCCGTATCTTCACCAATGGGCGCGGTATCTTCATTCACGGCAAGGCGTTCGGCAATGTGCTGGTCGCGATCCAGCCAGGCTTCGGTTACGAGGGCGATCCGATGCGCCTTCTGTTCGAGAAGGGGCTTGCGCCGACACACGCCTTCTCCGCTTTCTATCGGTATCTTCGTGAGGATTACGCGGCTGATGCCGTCCTTCATTTCGGGACGCATGGCGCGCTGGAATTCATGCCGGGTAAACAGGTCGGGCTTTCCGGCGATTGCTGGCCAGATCGTCTGATCGGCGATCTGCCGAATTTTTATCTTTATGCGGCGAACAATCCCTCCGAGGGAACGATTGCAAAGCGCCGGTCGGCTGCGACCCTGGTTTCCTATCTGACGCCGCCTGTGACACAGGCCGGGCTCTACAAGGGACTGGTCGAGCTTAAAGGGTCGCTCGACCGGCTTCGCAAATTGCCGCCTGAGGCGGGAATTTCCGAGCGGGAGCATTTGCTGGAAGCGATCACGGCGAAGGCCGGAGAACTGGAACTCGACGATGGTCTCGAGCCGTTGGAAACAGAGCAGTTTGTTCATGCGGTATCCGAACGGGTCCTCGAACTAGAATACACACTGATTCCGCATGGCCTGCATGTTGCCGGTCGTGGCATGAATGACGCAGAACGCGCCGATATGCTGGCCATGATGATCCAAGCCGAGCCGGATTGCGGCGTCGGCAGAGACGAGGCGGTGGCAATCGCCAAGGGAGAGAAACTCCCCTCCGATGGACTTGGTGGTGAATTGGCCAAACGCCGCGATGCGATGTTGGAGCGGCTGGAGCTGACCAATCGCCAATTGGCCGTGAATGAAGAGCTGGATGGTATTGTTCGTGCGCTCGATGCGCGGTTCGTTTTGCCGTCTGCAAGCGGCGATCTGGTTCGCACACCCGACATGCTGCCGACCGGCCGGAATATCCACGGCTTCGACCCTTTCGGTATCCCATCGGCATTTGCGGTTGCCGACGGTGCGAGGCAGGCGGCGAAAGTAATCGAGCGGCATATGCAGACGGATGGGAAATTCCCCGAGACAATCGCCGTCGTGCTCTGGGGTACGGACAATCTGAAAAGCGAAGGCGGTCCTATCGGTCAGGCGCTTTCACTGATTGGCGCAAGACCTAAGCTCGACGCTTACAATCGCGTATGCGGTGCTGAACTCATACCGCTTGAGGAACTCAGCCGTCCGAGGATCGACGCGGTGATGACGCTTTCCGGCATTTTCCGTGATCTTCTTCCGATACAGGCAAGCATGCTTGCTGAGGCCAGTTATCTCGCGGCCGTCGCAGATGAGCCTGTCGAGCAGAATTTCATTCGCAAACATGCTCTGGCCTATGCTGCTGAAAATGATTGCGACATAGAGACAGCCGCCTACCGTGTGTTCTCGAATGCCGAAGGTGCCTACGGTTCCAATGTCAATTACCTGATCGGCTCATCGGCTTGGACCGACGATCAGGAAATTGCCGACACCTATACCAGCCGCAAGAGTTTCGCGATCAGCCGGGCAGGGAAATCGAGCGCGCAGCCGGCCCTGTTGAATATGGTTCTGAGCCAGATTGACCTGACTTATCAAAATCTCGAATCCGTCGAACTCGGCGTTACGACCATCGATCATTATTTCGACACGCTTGGCGGTATCGCAAAAGCTGCCTCGCTCGCCCGCGGTGGCGGCAAAGTGCCGGTTTACATTTCCGATCAGACGCAAGGGGCGGGCAAGGTCCGCTCGCTTGAGGAGCAGGTAACGCTGGAGACGCGGACCCGCTCACTCAACCCGAAATGGTTCGAGGGCATGCTCGAGCATGGTTATGAAGGCGTGCGCCTGATCGAATCCCAAATCAGCAACACGGTTGGATGGTCGGCGACGACCGGTGACGTCCAGCCCTGGGTCTATCAGCAGTTGAGCGAAACATTCGTGCTCGACGAGGCAATGCGCAGGCGGCTTTCGAGCCTCAATCCGGAAGCTTCTGCGCGTGTTGCCAACAAGCTGATTGAAGCTCACGAGCGCCAATACTGGCATCCTGATGAAGAGACACTAAACGCCCTGCGTGCTGCCGGTGAAGAGCTGGAAGACCGTGTAGAGGGCATCGTGGCGGAGGCCGCTGAATGAATATTTATACCCATCCAAAGACTGCGAAACACGACGCCAAGAAGGCCGAAATCAACGCTCGGAAGGGCGAGGACGGCGAGGGCAGCGTCCAGGTTCACCTGGACCCGACGATGGAAATCGACGGGGCCAAGGTTTTCGCCATTTACGGCAAGGGCGGGATCGGTAAATCGACCACGTCTTCCAATCTGTCGGTCGCTTTTTCCAAACTTGGCAAACGGGTTCTGCAAATCGGTTGCGACCCAAAGCATGATTCCACCTTCACATTGACCAAGAGCCTGATCCCGACGGTGATCGATGTGCTCGAAAAGGTTGATTTCCATTCGGAGGAATTGAGGCCGGAAGATTTCGTTGTCGAAGGTTACAATGGAGTGCAATGCGTCGAGGCGGGCGGGCCGCCAGCCGGCACCGGGTGCGGCGGATATGTCGTCGGGCAAACCGTCAAACTGCTGAAAGAGCATCATATGCTCGAAGATACCGATGTGGTCGTCTTCGACGTGCTTGGAGATGTGGTCTGTGGCGGATTTGCCTCGCCACTTCAGCATGCCGAAAGGGCGTTGATCGTTGCGGCAAACGATTTTGACAGCATTTTCGCCATGAACCGCATCGTTGCGGCGATCAAGGCAAAGTCGAAGAATTACGATGTTCGGCTCGGCGGCGTGATCGCCAACCGGTCGCGCGAGACTGATCAGATCGACCGTTACAATGATGCGATTGGTCTCAAGCGGCTGGCCCACGTTCCGGACTCCGACGAGATCCGCAAAAGCCGGCTCAAGAAAAGCACGCTTTTCGAAATGGGCGACAGTCCTGAAATCAAGGCAATCCAACAGGAATATTTAAAACTGGCCGAGACCCTTTGGGCCGGCACGAAGGAACTCAATGTCGATCCGATGAAGGATCGGGACATTTTCGATTTCCTTGGATACGAGTGAGGTTAAGGCCGAGGCGATGGAAACAGCTTCCTACATAAGGCGTCGTGACGAGATCGAGACCTATTTCGATCGCACCGCGATTGATGCCTGGAAGCGTCTAACCAGCGATGAGCCGGTCAGCGGTATTCGCGCGACGGTCAGAGCCGGGCGGGATCGGATGCGTCAGACCCTGCTCTCCTACCTGCCGGATCAACTTTCGGGCTGGCGTATTCTGGATGCCGGTTGCGGTTCTGGTGTCATGGCAGTGGAACTTGCGCAGCGCGGAGCCGATGTTCTGGGCGTCGATCTTTCACCGGAAATGATCCGTCACGCGAGCGAGGATCTGCCTCGGATTGATGGCGCCGGTCGCGTGACGCTCGTTTCAGGCGATATGCTGTCACCGGCCCATGGCGAATTCGATGCCGTGGTCTCGATGGATGCGCTGATTCACTATTCCGAGCCGCATGCCCGCGAGGCGCTGGCCAACCTTGCGCAGCGTACTAGGCGCTCGCTTGTTTTCACCCTCGCGCCAAAGACATTGCCGCTTATGCTGATGCTGTCGATCGGAAAGGTTCTGCCGCGTTCGGATCGCTCGCCGCGCATTCATCCGGCCAATTCCGCGCGGCTTGTTCGTGATTTGCTGAAGTCGCCGGAAATGGCAGACTGGCGGGGCGGGCAGATAAACCGGATTTCTTCCGGCTTCTACACGTCCGAGGCAGTGGAGGTGGTCAGGTCATGATGCTGTTCACTCCCACCAGCAAGAAATGGATCGGCGTCTGGCAGTCGATGGGGACGAAATTCCTGCCGTTTGCCGATGCGGCCACCCCGGATGTTCCGCTCGGCCGCTTGCTGCGGCTGGCGCTGTTTCAGATTTCGGCCGGCTGCATTCTGGTACTGCTGACCGGAACCCTCAACCGGGTAATGGTTATTGAGCTTGGCGTCCCGGTAAGCCTAGTGGCGACCATGGTTGCCATCCCGGTACTGGCCGCGCCTTTCCGAGTTCTTATCGGGCACCGATCCGATACCTATCGGTCGTTCCTTGGCTGGCGCAGAGTGCCCTATCTCTGGCTTGGCACGCTGCTTCAGTTCGGTGGCCTCGCCATCATGCCGTTCGCGCTTCTTCTGCTCCAAACCCAGACCGTCGGTCCGGAATGGGCCGGTGCCGCTGGCTCGGCGCTCGCCTTCCTGATCATGGGCGCTGGACTGCACACCGCTCAAACCGCCGGCCTTGCGCTTGCGACCGACCTCGTTCCAAAGGAAAAGAGGCCGAGGGTCGTCGCGCTTCTTTACGTGATGTTGCTAGCGGGCATGATCCTTTCAGCGCTTGTGTTCAGCTTCCTGCTGGCGGATTTCTCCGCGAAAAGGCTGATCCAGGTGATCCAGGGCGCGGCGGTTTTCACGCTGGCCATCAATGTCATTTCCATGTGGAAGCAGGAAGCCCGCGATCCGAACTTGACGCGGCACGATCGTCCTGCTCCGAAATTTCTGCAATCGCTTGCCGAATACCGCGCGGACCCAAGGACCGGACGACTGCTGCTTGCCGTTGCGCTTGGAACCGCCGCCTTCAGCATGCAGGACGTGTTGCTTGAACCTTACGGCGCCGAGGTGCTGGGGCTTTCCGTCAGCGAGACGACGCTGCTTACCGCCTTCTGGGCTATCGGAACCCTTGCCGGGTTCGGTCTTGCCGGAAAACGGCTTGAACGTGGGGCGCATATGCACCGCGTTGCGGCTCTTGGAATTCTTGCGGGGATCGGCGCCTTCTCGGCGGTCATTTTTGCCGCACCATTACAATCGACACTCCTGTTTTCCGCCGGTGCGGGCGTCATTGGATTTGGTGGCGGGCTCTTCGCGGTCGGCACGATGCTGGCTGCGATGGATATTGCAGACTCCATGTCCGGAAAAGCCGATACCGGCTTCGTGATCGGGGCATGGAGTGCCGTACAGGCAACCGCAATCGGCCTGTCACTCGCACTTGGCGGTATCCTGAAAGATGCCGCGAATGCTCTTGCTGCAAATGGATATCTCGGCGAGGCGCTTTCGAACAGCGCTGCCGGTTACATGTTCGTTTATCACATCGAAATCGCACTTCTTTTCATAAGCCTTGTTGTCCTCGGTCCGCTTGTTGGCAGGCGCGTCGCAGGCAATGAGGGACAACCAAGGCAATTCGGCCTGGCAGATATGCCGGGCTGACAACAGACCAGAAACGGAGGTCAGTCATGACTGGTTCTATTGTCGGTAATATCGACGTCGCCCAAGTGGTGCTGTACGTCTTCTGGGTCTTCTTTGCGGGACTCATATGGTACATCCGCAAGGAAGATCGACGGGAGGGGTATCCGCTCGAAAGCGATCTGAAGGGCGAATACAACAAGGATCCGTGGCTATTCCTAGCACAGCCAAAGACCTTTCACTTGCCGCATGGCGAGGGAACGGTGTCTGTGCCAAACGACAAGCGCGATACCCGCGAACTGAAGGCGGAGCGCACTGCGCCATGGGCCGGTTCCACCTATGCTCCTACCGGTGATCCGATGAAATCCGGCATGGGTCCGGGTTCCTGGGCAGAACGGGCGGATCGCCCGGATATTACCGCTCACGGCGACCCACGCATCGCACCGTTGCGCAGCGAGAAGAGCTTTGCGGTGGCTGAAGGCGAGACCGACCCGGTCGGCCTTCCTGTCATCGGGTGCGATGGTGTTGCGGCCGGAACCGTCAAGGATATCTGGGTCGACCGCGCCGAGTCCCTGATCCGGTATCTCGAAGTCAGCCTGGGCGAGGGCAAGGAAGCGCAATCCGTGCTGCTGCCCATGGGCTTTTGCGTGATGCAGAATATCGGTGGCGGCAATAAGGGCTTCTACGTCCACGCCATC
>JAHEHW010000153.1 GCA_024639745.1 Salaquimonas sp.
CACAAAATATAAATATTTCTTATTCCAATATAAATAATTTTTTTAAAACATATGATAATTTATATGAGAAAAAATCCAGTTTTATTCAAATACACAGACGTAATGAAAGCGTTGGACGCTTCCGCCAAACGCCGTGAGTTGACAATCGAAAAAGACGATCGCGCAACGGCGCGTGAGTTTGCCACGGCGATTGCGAGATCGGACGAACAGCTTGCCAGTTTGGCAGTCAAGGCGGCCGATTGCGATGACGTGCTGCCCGTTTTGGTCAATCCATTCGACAGCAGAGGACAGGCAATGAATGCCCGCGCCGCAGTTGGTGTAATCTACATCGATGAGCAATTGCTTGAAACGGCAGGCGCAGGTGGTAAGAATGCCCAGGCAGAACTAGCCTACACGATGCGCGAAGAACTTTCGGATGCCGGCTTCCAGCAGATTTTCGACGAGCAATTACAACGTGATTTAGGCGAGGAAGTCCATTCAAGCATCAGAGGAGAATACCAAAGCCTAGACGCGGCGGAACGCAAACGCCTTCTGAAAACGTCTGATACGAATATGATCGACACACGGTATGGGATCCTAACGGGTGAGGCGTTGATCAACATCGAGTCCCGTGACGGATGGGGATCGGTTACCGGGCGCTCCCGCTTAATTTATATAAGAAATGGGCTCGTCAACGGAAATCTCAATTCAGAATGGATAGACTACACTTCATCTATTAACGATCAGGTGAGGACCAATTCTAGCCGGCACCAAATTGTAAAAATGATGCAACAGTTAAAAAACTGGTTCGCTGGCACAGATGCTAACACTTGGCGATTACAGGACCACACAGACTTCAACCGAAATGATGATTTTGTTGGCGACTTCCGAACATTTCCAAATGGGAACGAATACTATGTCCCAAGCCCGCTCAGCGGAAACATGAGGGGTGGAATCGGAGAGGGCAGATCCTTTGATCAAGATGACTTGGTATTCCAAAACCAAACCCTCATGTTTGACGGAAACAGAGTCATATTTTTTGGTCAATACATGAGGCATCTCAGGATAGACATCGTAAACATAACAAATGGCGTGCACTCCGGATCAACATGAACCACCCCTTTCGCATTCCAATCTACGCAGTGCGCCGCTCCAGAATTCAGGGGCCGGCTTTTGCTGTTGCAAATACAAATTTGTTTGGCTCAGGCTCATAGAGCAGAATATTCATCCCCGATCGCGCCTACCAAGTTTTCCAAGTCTGAAATTGCTAGAAACAGCTCCGCGCCGGGGATTCCCCCGAAGCGAACCTTTCGTTACGGTCTGAGGCAATCCGAACAATGATTCGCCTTTATGAAACGCGCCACAGCCTTCCTGATAACCCTGCTTATGCTGGCCGCTTGCCGGTCCTCGACCGATGGCCTGCTTGATATTGGCATTCCAGGCAATTTGTTGCCGTATGGCGATTCTGATCCCCATGATTGGACCGACGAACGCTCGGGACGCCGCCCCTGGAATTACAAGGTCCACGGTATAGACGTCGCCAAATACCAGGGAACCATCAATTGGCCCGCAGTGCGAAGGGCGGGTATCAAATTCGCTTTCATAAAGGCGACCGAAGGCGGTGACCACACGGACGAGCGCTTCGGCGCCAATTGGCTCGGAGCGAAGCTTGCGGGCGTTCCGCGCGGAGCCTATCACTTCTACTATTTCTGCCGCCCCGCATTCGAGCAGGCTCGATGGTTCATCCAGCATGTTCCGAAGGAAGCAGGCAGCTTGCCACCTGTTCTCGACATGGAATGGAACCATGCGTCGAAAACCTGCAAATTGCGCCCGGAACCGGCAGCCGTTCGTCGTGAGATGATGGTATTTTCAAACCGCATCAAACAACATTACGGCGTTAGGCCACTGATCTATACGACCATCGATTTTTACCGTGACAATGAACTGTGGCTGATCCGGGGACATCAATTCTGGCTGCGCTCCGTCGCAGCCCATCCGGAGGACCTTTATCCGGATCAGAAATGGTCTTTCTGGCAATATACCGGCACAGGACGCCTCTCCGGCATTGACGGAGACACCGACATCAACGTTTTCAACGGAAACGAAAAAGCATGGGAAACCTGGCTTAAGCGCAATCTCCTGTGATTGAACGCCGCATTGGCTGCGGTGGCGCCGAGAGTTGAGAATACCGCAGCCCGGAACGAACTAAACGGTCGACGGCTTGCGAAAACCGGTCTCCCGCTTTTCAGCTGAGGGTTAAAATCGTGGGATCAGAGAATTGCCGCCCGCAAGGAATTCCAGGTAGTTGTTATCTTCTATAGGCCTTTTTCGCGCCGCGGTCCTCGGAGAGGCTTTCACGACGATGAGAAAGCGCCTCGATAGCATCCGCAACATGCACTTCCATGATGTGATCGTCATTGCGCCCTACACGGATCTTATGCGCTTCCATCAGGACATCGGCGTGGCCATATCCCACCGGCGGCTCGAATTTGTACGAAGCCAGCTCGATCAGCAGTCCAAGCGGATCCTTGAAATAGATCGAATCCATGAACCCCCGGTCTTTCACGCCGGAATGGCCAATTTTGCGCTCATTCAGCCGCTCGACCGCCTGCTTGAAGGTTGCCCGGGACACGTCGAAGGCAAGATGATGGACGCATCCGGGCTCGGTCGGGGTGCGTCGCCCGTCCGGCTTCCGATTATCGTCGGTAAAGATCGTAATGAGCCTTCCATCGCCCGGGTCGAAATAGAGGTGGCTCTCGGAGGCGTTATCCAGATTCGGTTGCTCGAAAACGAACGGCATGCCAAGCACCCCTTCCCAGAAATCGATCGATGTCTGACGGTCAGCGCCAGTTAAAGTAATATGATGTACGCCCTGTACTTGTAACTTCCGCATTTGCGCTCGCCTTTCTGAAAATTTCTCGGTCCTGTCCGCAGATTACACTGGCAAAAGGTTATTATGGCGGTTGTCCGCCGGGGCAACGCCGCTATTCGGGAATGAAGAATACGTGAATAGTCGCCGTCTGAAACCTGGGCGCTCGCAGTCGGCGCAGCCTCGGTGGGGCGCCATGCATTGCCAAGATTTAATGCACCTTACCAATCCGTAAGTTGTGAAACAAACTCCCAATTCCCAACCTTCCAGAGCAACAGTTTGCAAAGGAGAACGGTGATGCTGGGCATGAAGAAACGTACATGGGTAGTTGGGGGCATCATCGTTGCCCTTTTGGGAACCGGCGCGCTGGCTGCCCGCTGGCATGAGCACAGTCCTGAGGAAAGCGCCGAGCGTATGACAAGCCGCATCAGCCAAAAACTCGATCTCAACGATGAACAGCGCGTTGAACTCGAAAAGGTCGCGAACGCCTATGTTGATATCAGAGGCGCAGCGCCTGAATTCATGATGGAGCTTTCGGGTCGGCTTCAGGAACTCGCCGCCGAGGAAACCCTTACAGTTGAAGAAGTGAACACGCTGCGTGACCAGATCCGTGGCGAATTCGAACGCAGGGCAGATATCATGATCCCGCAATTCGTCTCGTTCTACAACACGCTGAATACCGGTCAGAAGAGAATGGTCTCCGCCCGCCTGGAACACATGACTGAGCGCATGGAAAAGATGGGCCGGTGACATCGTGGCGCCACGGTGAAGGCAAGTACTGACATGTCATGGGACATGGCGCTGGCTGGCACAACGGCATGGATGACGAAGCCGATGGTGACAGCCGCTGAGCATTTGAGAATAACTCATTAAAACCGGCTCGCGAGCCGGTTTTTTTGTCTGTTCAGAGCACTGACGGTACCATAAGGGAGTTTGAGCTGGGGCGAACCGCTTGTATTATCGGGGAAAGCGGCTATTTGCAGCTGCAATCCATAAGCATTCCAACGCCGCTCTCGAAAGAAAGCCATATGCAAGATATCCAGTTGAAACTCGCATTCATCGGATTTGCGGGTATCGCTGCCCAGTGGATTGCATGGCGCATGCGCCTTCCGGCCATCGCATTGCTGCTTCTGGCGGGTCTGGTTGCTGGCCCGGTCACGGGCTTCATCGATCCGGCCGCCGATTTCGGCGAAACCTATCGCGCAGTCGTCGCTCTGGCAGTCGCCATCATCCTCTTCGAAGGCGGTCTGACGCTGAATTTCTCGGAAATCCACGATTCAACTAAAGCGATCAGGCGTATTATCCTCATTGGCGGACCACTAGTCTGGGGTCTTGGAACTCTCGCAGGGCACTATGCGGGGGGTCTGAGCTGGCAAACGGCCATCATTCTGGGCGCCATCCTGGTCGTTACAGGCCCCACCGTGATCATGCCTCTGCTGCGTCAGGCTCGCCTTAAATCACGCCCCGCCTCGCTCCTGCGTTGGGAAGCGATTATCAATGACCCGATTGGCGCGCTTTTCGCGGTTTTGTCCTTTGAAACCCTTCTGGTCCTCAACAATGTGCATGAGGCGGAAAACCTGATTCAAAACGCGATCATTGCGCTGCTGCTGGCAGGACCCGGCGCCTGGGCGCTGTCGAAGGGAATCGTGTGGCTATTTATAAGGGCTCATGTACCGGAATTTCTGAAAGCGCCAGTACTGGTGGCACTTGCGATCGCAGCGAATTCCATAACGAACCTCTTTCTCGAAGAGGCCGGCCTTTTGACCGTAACCGTCATGGGCATCACGATCGCAAACGCTCGGCTGGCAAGCCTTAGCGAAATGCGCCGCTTCAAGGAAACGATTACGGTCATCCTGGTTTCGGCGGTATTCATCCTGCTGACGACATCGCTTGATATGGAAACGATACGCAGCCTCGGTTTGGACGTAATCTGGTTCGTCTTGGCAATTCTTTTCGTGGTCCGGCCGGTAGCGATCATGATCGCCACGATAGGCACCGGCATAACCCTGCAAGAGCGAATCCTGAGCGCTTGGATCGCACCTCGCGGGATCGTCGCAGTCGCCGTTGCCGGTCTGTTTGGGACGACTCTCGTCGAACAGGGCGTGCCGGATGGCGACAAGATGATCGCGTACACCTTCGCCGTCGTGGCGGCCACGATTATCCTGCATGGTTTCAGCCTGCCGGTACTCGCTCGCATACTGGGACTTCGGTCCTCGGAAAAGCCTGGTATCCTCTTTGTCGGCGGTTCGAAATGGACCGCGGCCTTTGCGGGAAAGATGCGCGCTCTCGACGTCCCTGTGCTGATCGTCGACGACAACTGGAACCATCTGGCCCATGCGCGTTCCGGCGGCGTCCCAACCTTTTACGGGAATATCCTGTCCGAACACGCCCATCATGAGATCAATATGAACGTCTGGGGCAGCGTCATAGCGGCAACCGACAACGATGCGTTCAACGCACTCGTCTGCAATGAATTCGGCCCGGAAATTGGGCGCTCCCATGTCTTCCAGATCGGCAATCGCGACGAACAGAGCTCCAGCAAACATAGCCTGCATTTCACGCGGGGTGGTCGTCCGCTGATGAAGCCCGGCATGGAATTCGCC
>JAHEHW010000154.1 GCA_024639745.1 Salaquimonas sp.
GTTTCATTCAGGGGCCAAAGTGCGCAAATGCCGCATAGGTGCGGCGCAAGAACCCATTGAGGTTGCAACAAGGGTATGGTTTTACATTTTTGACTGGGGTAAATGAGCGCCGGGCCTCTTCGGAATCGGCGCATTTTTACCTTGCGCAACTCCTCAGAGACAATCAGGGACCGGCTGGCCGGTCTTCGAGGGGAAACAAAGACAATCAGACGGGAGATGAACGGGATGAGCCTCGTTTACAGGATCTTCGCAATTTTAGCCGCGTTTGTGGCGCTGTCCGCGCCGGCTTTCGCCGGTCAGCCTGAGCCTTGGCAAATGTGGCACCAGACCGCCGGCAGTGAAATGATGGCACGCATTGAGTGGTTCGATTTATACACATTTTGGTTCATCGTGCCGATTACCATCTTCGTCATGGCACTCCTGCTTATCGTCATGGTCCGCTACAACCGCAGGGCCAATCCAGAACCATCTCGCACTAGCCATAATACGCTGATTGAGGTTATCTGGACTGTCGCTCCGATTGTTGTTCTGGTGGCGATCGCGATTCCATCGTTCGATCTGCTCGACCGTCAGCTGGCCCCGGAAGAACAGCCGGAGATGACGGTGAAAGCTACTGGTTACCAGTGGTACTGGGGCTATGAGTATCAGGACGGCGACGAAATTTCGTTTGACTCGATCATGCTGCGTGATGGTGAATTCGAAAGCGCCGGCAAGGGCGATAAGAGCCAGTACCCCCGTCTTCTTGCCGTCGATAATGAAATGGTGGTGCCGGTTGGAACTGTGGTGCGCGTGCTCGTTACGGCTGCGGATGTCATGCACAACTTCGCAATGCCTTCGTTCGGCCTGAAAATGGACGCCATTCCCGGGCGCCTAAACGAAACTTGGTTCAAGGCAGAACGTGAAGGCCTGTATTACGGCCAGTGTTCGGAACTGTGCGGCCGCGATCATGCCTTCATGCCGATCGCAATTCGGGTGGTTTCCAAGGAGCAGTTCAACACCTGGAAATCGGCTGCGGCTAACGACCTCGAAGGTGCCAATCAGGCGCTCATGGCGGAGGTCGATCAGGCTAACGACAATATGAAGCTCGCCGAGAATGAGTAACCAACGAACACCGGCGTCAACAACGCATTAGGAGACAATGATCATGTCAACAGCGGCCTACGGCGATGCACACGATCACAAGCCAAGCTTTTTCAAGCGTTGGTTTTATTCGACAAACCATAAGGACATCGGAACACTCTATCTGATCTTCGCGATCTTTTCGGGCATATTCGGCGGTTTTCTCTCGCTGATGATCCGTCTCGAGTTACATGAGCCGGGCCTCCAGTATTTTGCCGATCCGCATGTCTACAACGTTTTTGTTACCGGCCACGGCCTCATCATGATCTTCTTTATGGTGATGCCAGCCTTGATCGGCGGATTTGCCAACTGGATGGTTCCAATCATGATCGGCGCGCCGGATATGGCGTTCCCGCGGATGAACAATATCTCATTCTGGCTGCTGCCGCCGGCTCTTATCTTGCTGATCCTTTCGATGTTCGTTGAGGGACCCGCTGGCGCGAACGGCGTTGGCGGTGGCTGGACGATCTATCCGCCACTTTCGACCAGTGGCCAGCCTGGTCCGGCAATGGACCTTGCGATCCTCTCGCTCCACATTGCCGGTGCTTCGTCTATCCTCGGCGCGATCAACTTCATAACCACGATCTTCAACATGCGTGCACCGGGTATGACCCTGTTCAAAATGCCACTGTTCGCATGGTCTGTGCTGATCACCGCCTTCTTGTTGCTGTTGTCGCTGCCGGTTCTGGCAGGAGCCATCACCATGCTTTTGACCGACCGTAATTTCGGAACGGCCTTCTTCGATCCTCAAGGCGGCGGTGACCCGATACTGTTCCAGCATCTGTTCTGGTTCTTCGGTCACCCTGAAGTGTACATTCTGATCTTGCCAGGCTTCGGTATTATCAGTCACATCGTCTCGACCTTTTCGAGAAAGCCGATCTTCGGTTATCAGGGCATGGCTTGGGCGATGATCGCAATCGGTGCCGTAGGCTTTATCGTTTGGGCACACCACATGTACACGGTTGGTCTTTCACTCGATACCCAACGCTACTTTGTCTTCGCGACCATGGTGATTGCCGTTCCGACCGGCGTGAAAATCTTTTCATGGATCGCCACCATGTGGGGCGGTTCGATCACCTTCCGTACGCCGATGGTGTGGGCGATCGGATTTATCTTCCTGTTCACTGTTGGTGGCGTTACGGGCGTGCAACTGGCCAATGCCGGTCTCGACCGTGCGTTCCACGATACCTACTATGTAGTGGCGCACTTCCATTACGTGCTTTCGCTCGGTGCGGTGTTCGCCATGTTTGCGGCCTGGTATTACTGGTTCCCGAAGATGACCGGCTACATGTATAACTCGCTGATCGCGAAGACACATTTCTGGGTCACCTTCATTGGCGTTAACCTGATTTTCTTCCCACAGCATTTCCTTGGTCTGGCCGGCATGCCGCGTCGTTATGTCGACTATCCGGATGCATTCGCTGGCTGGAATGCCGTCTCGTCATGGGGCTCTTACATCTCCAGCGTTGCGGTTCTGATTTTCCTCTGGGGTATAGTTGAAGCCTTCATGAAAAAACGTGAGGCAGGCGACAATCCGTGGGGCGAGGGGGCAACAACCCTCGAGTGGCAACTTCCTTCGCCACCGCCATACCACCAGTGGGAAACGCTCCCGAAGATCAAGTAACGGCTTAAACAATCATCGGGCCGCCTTCCGGGGCGGCCCGGCGATAAACGGAATTATCGGATAGCGAGCATGGCTAGTGAAACAAATCTCAGTGCAATGAACGAACGCGTTGCCGTTTCATCGGCGATGCCTTCGGATTATTACGAGTTGCTGAAACCGCGCGTCATGCAGCTCGTCGTATTCACGGCCATCGCAGGCCTTATGCTGGCACCCGGCCCGCTGCATCCCGTTTTGTCCATTATCGCGATCCTCTGCATAGCGATCGGCGCCGGAGCATCCGGTGCGCTTAACATGTGGTACGATGCGGATATAGACGCCGCGATGTCGCGTACCGCGAAACGGCCGATACCGGGTGGTCGCGTCTCAAGGGACGAAGCGCTCGCGTTTGGACTGGTTCTTTCCTTCTTTTCGGTGATTGTCCTTGGTCTCGTGATCAACTGGCTTTCAGCCGGGCTCCTTGCATTCACGATCTTCTTCTATGCAGTCATCTATTCCATGTGGCTGAAACGGGCGACGCCGCAGAATATCGTCGTCGGCGGCGCAGCAGGCGCTATTCCCCCAGTAATTGGCTGGGCGGCGGTTACGGGGTCGGTTTCGCTGGAAAGTATTGTCCTTTTCGCCATCATCTTCATGTGGACACCGCCGCATTTCTGGGCGCTTGCGCTGTTCAAGGCCGGCGATTATGAACGGGTTAACGTTCCGATGCTGCCGAATGTCGTCGGTAACCGTGCGACCCAGAACCAGATCTTGGCCTACTCGATTTTGCTGGCGCCAATCGGCGTCCTGCCATTTTTGATGGGTTTTGGCGGTTTCGCTTATGGTGTCGTCTCCGGCGCACTGGGCCTTGCCTTCATCTACCACGCCTGGAAGTGCTGGCAGATGGATTCGAAAGACGAGCGTATGGTCCCGGCAAAGAAGCTGTTCGGCTTCTCGATACTGTATCTATTCGCCTTGTTTGGAACCCTCATAATCGAGGCGGCCACACCGGCGATCGCATCAGCTTTTGTCGGATGATGTCATGAGCAGCGAACAGGTTCACGAGGACAATGCAGAAGAAAAGCGGCGCAAGGCACAGCGCGCGCGAAACATCGCTATCGCGCTTTCTTTGGCTGCTTTCGTCGTTATTCTTTACGTTGCGACGTGGGCAAAGCTCGGCGCCAACGTTCTCAACCGGCCGCTTTGAGGCAAATGGGATGAGTACAAAAAATAACCAGACCAGCACGCAGAACGCGAGCGGCAAAGCATCGGCGAATAATCGTCGGCTCGTCGTCATGTGTGTCGGCATGGTTATTTGCATGACCGGTCTGGCATACGCTGCCGTCCCTCTCTATGACCTGTTTTGCCGCGTAACGGGCTTTGGCGGCACGACCCAGGTTTCCGCTGCAAGCTCTGGAGTTCAGATTGTCGATCGGGACATGACGGTACGCTTCGACGCGAACACTTCTGGCAAGATGGACTGGATATTCGAACCGATCCAGAGGGACGTAACCCTCAAATTGGGCGAGTCGGCACAGATTGCCTATCGCGCGAAAAACGCTTCTTCGGAACCAGTTACGGGCTCGGCCACGTTCAACGTGACACCGCAATCAGCCGGCGCTTACTTCAACAAGATACAATGCTTCTGTTTCACTGAAACCACTCTCCAACCCGGAGAGGAAATGGAAATGCCGGTCGTGTTTTACGTCGACCCGGCGATACTCGATTATCGTGAAACGAAAGACATACACACCATCACCCTTTCTTATACCTTTTTTCCTACCGAAAAACCGGCCAAGCCTTTGGCTGAAGCTGGGGGGGATAAGACGAGTGATTCCGACAACAAGACTTTGACGAACGGCAATGGCTGAGGTTATTGCCGTCGATAAAAACGGGAGCTGAACAATGGCGGATACCCATAAAGTTAATCACGATTATCATATACTCGACCCGAGCCCCTGGCCGTTGATCGGCTCAATTGGCGGTCTAATCATGGCAGTTGGCGCCGTGATGTTCATGCGCTGGAATTCGGACCAGCAGTTCCTTATCGCCGGTGCCGATATGGCGAACCCGTATCTGATGTTTGTCGGCCTTCTGATCGTTCTCTATACGATGTTCGGCTGGTGGTCTGACACGGTGAAGGAGAGCCATCAGGGGCACCATACCCGCGTGGTCTCGATGCATCTGCGCTATGGTATGCTGCTTTTCATCGCCTCGGAGGTGATGTTCTTCGTGGCTTGGTTCTGGGCGTTTTTTGACGCCAGCCTGTATCCGGGCGAAGCTGCGCAAACCGCCCGTACCGCATACACCGGTGGTCAATGGCCACCGGAAGGTATCGAGGTGCTTGATCCTCTGCACCTTCCGTTGTTCAACACCATCATCCTGCTGCTTTCCGGTACGACGGTAACTTGGGCGCACCATTCACTGCTGCACAATGACCGCAGCATGCTGAAGATCATGCTCGCGATTACGGTCGCTCTCGGCGTTCTTTTCTCCGCCGTTCAGGTTTATGAGTATGTCCACGCACCGTTTGCGTTCAAGGACTCGATCTATGGCGCGACCTTCTTCATGGCGACCGGTTTCCATGGTTTCCATGTCTTCGTTGGTACAATCTTCCTGATCGTCTGCCTCGTCCGCGCAATGATGGGTCATTTCCGGCCGGAAAAGCATTTCGGTTTCGAGGCCGCAGCCTGGTACTGGCACTTCGT
>JAHEHW010000155.1 GCA_024639745.1 Salaquimonas sp.
CTATCCGGAATTGATGGTCCCGGACATTATCGTCCGGGTTTCAGACATCCCGCTGCTTGGAAGCGGAAAGACCGACTATCCCGGCGCAGAAAAGCTTGCGCGGGCTCAACTCAAGCAACCTTCATGACCGCCATCCCGAAACATCTCCCTGTTTTAAGCGGATATTTCCATTTTCAGGACTAGCGCTATCGGCGGTTTGACAGCCGTTCACTTTTTGGCGAACGCATCACCAAGCCGCATATTCACACTTGATATATATCAAAGCTATATATATTGGGTCGCCATACCCACACCAACAAGGATTTACAACCGTGAACGCGAAGACCTTGATCCTTGCAATCCTGAACCGACAAGAAGCGACCGGCTACGAAATCCGCAAGATGTGCACCGAGGGCCCTTATAGCTATTTCGTGGATATCAGCTACGGATCAATCTATCCAACGCTTGCCAAACTCGAAGAAGAAGAACTGGTCTCCAGCCGTGTGGAGCACCACAGCGGCAAACCGGATCGCAAGATCTACCAGATTACGGAAGCGGGCCAACATGAATTCATCGCCTCGCTTGCCAATCCGCCACAGCCAGACAAGTTCAAGTCGGAATTTCTTCTCATCGCCATGTGCGCTGAACTCGGCACGAAGGAATCCGTAAAGATCGCTATCGATGAGCGGATCGCTCATGTCGAAGAGGAACTGAAGATGATCCGCTCGCATCATAGTGAATGCAGCCATCCCGGCACCTGCTGGGTGATCGAATATGGAGAACATTGCATGAGCAACGATCTTATTTTCCTGAAGAAAAAACGGGAAGAGCTCCTTGATATAGCGGGTCGCAATGACGGTTTTCGAACCGCGGCTGAATAGACGGCCCATCGCTTTTTTCACAACGGAATAGAAAAATGGCTTTCAAGATACGTGGTTCACATCTGATTGCAGTCGGGATCGCTGGTGCCCTCGCCTTCTGGATGCTTGGCGGCAAATACGAAATCGGCGGAAGCAGCGATAGTGACCACGCAGCCCCCATCGCGGAACGCGAGGCGGATCGAAATCAGGACCTGTTCGAGGTTCGTTTCGTGCCGCTGCAATCCGAACACCGTTCGGAAACGATTAGGATACGCGGTCGTACCATGGCCGATGCGGTCGTTTCAGTACGGTCGGAGACCGCCGGCGTCGTGAAGCAGCGACAGTTTTCCAAAGGCGATATGATCAAGGACGGCGATCTTTTGTGCGTTCTCGATCAGGGCGCGCGGGCAGCACAGTTAGCGCAGGCAAAGGCGCAACTCGCGCAAGCTGTTACAGACTACGAAGCCAATCGCCGACTCAAGGAAAAAGGCTTTGCGGCGAAAAACCGTCTTCCGGCGCTTCAGGCGGCCGTCGACTCAGCCAAGGCTGCAGTTGCCGCTGCCGAAGAGGAATTGAAACGGACTGAAATTCGCGCGAACGCAGCCGGCACCGTTCAGGAACCGATTGCCGAGATCGGCAGCATGCTGACGGCGGGCGGCGTGTGCGCAACGCTGATCGATACCGATCCGATGCTCTTCACCGGGCAAGTATCCGAGCGGAATATCGACAAGATTTCGATCGGAATGGAAGCCGATGTCACGCTCGTATCCGGCAAAACCGTCGGCGGGGAAGTACGCTATGTCTCCCCTTCAGCCGACCCGGCCACCCGGACATTCGAGGTGGAAATAAAGATCGATGCTGACGAGACCGTTCGGGACGGGCTTACAGCTGAGGCGAGCATTACGCGACCCGTAGGCGAGGCTTTCCGGATCGCTCCTTCATGGGTGACGCTCGGCGATGACGGTTCGCTCGGCCTCAGGCTGGTAGCCGAAGACGAAACGGTTCGCTTCCAGCCGATCGAACTGGTTGCGCAGGCAGCCGAAGCATTCTGGATTAAAGGGCCTTCTAATGGTGATCGTGTGATTACGCTTGGACAAGACTATGTCGTCGACGGCGAGCGCGTTGTGCCGAAGCCGGACGAACGTTTCCAGGACAGGTTGGCCGAGCTTTACAAGAACGGAGAAGCCACACAATGACCGGCGCTCTCGAAACCATACTCTCACGGCCCAAGACCGTGATCACCATTATGATCGTCATGGTGATAGCAGGGATCGCCGCTTATATTGCCGTGCCGAAAGAGGCCAATCCGGATATCGAGGTACCGGTTTACTATGTCTCAATCGGCCAGCGCGGAGTTTCTCCCGAAGATGCCGAGCGCCTGCTCGTCAAGCCGATGGAAACCGAATTGCGCGGCCTCGAAGGCCTGAAGGAGATCACCGCAATCGCCTCGGAAGGGCACGCTGGCATCATCCTCGAATTCAATATCGGTACGAACAAGGACCAGGTGCTTGCGGATATTCGCGACAAGGTTGATCTCGCCAAAGCCGATCTGCCGGCAGAGGCCGACGAACCCTCGATCACGGAAACGAATTTCGCACTCGAGCCGACCATCATCGTAACGCTGTCGGGCAATGTGCCCGAGCGAACACTCTATAAGCGTGCCAAAGAGCTGCAGGACGAGATCGAAGCGATCTCGACGGTGCGTGAGGCAAAGTTGCAGGGCATTCGTGACGAGCAGCTCGAGGTCGTTCTCAACCTGCTGAAGCTTGAGTCCTACGACATTACGCAAACCGAACTTCTCAATGCGCTGGAACAGTACAACCAGCTCGTGCCGGCCGGCTTTCTGGATGATGGCAGCGCGCGTTTCAACGTCAAGTTGCCAGGTCTTGTCGAAGACGCGCAGGACGTCTTCTCAGTCCCGATCAAGCAGAACGGAGAAGGGGTGGTGACGCTAGGCCAGGTGGCGGATATTCGTCGCACCTTCAAGGATGCGTCGAGCTATACCCGCGTCAACGGGCAGCCAGCGGTCGCGCTGGAAGTCGTCAAACGCATCGGCACCAATATCATCGACAACAACCAATCGGTGCGAGACGTCGTTGGCGAGTCCACGAAAGACTGGCCTAATGCGATCACGATCAACTACCTGATCGACCAGTCGAGCTTCATTTACGAGGTTCTGGGATCGCTACAATCCTCCATTCTGACTGCGATATCGCTCGTCATGGTGGTCGTCATTGGGTCGCTGGGCTTACGCTCGGGGCTCCTTGTCGGTCTAGCTATTCCGACCTCCTTCATGATCGGCTTTTTGATCCTCGGTTTCCTCGGCATGACGGTCAACATGATGGTCATGTTCGGCCTCGTGCTCACCGTCGGGATGCTGGTCGATGGCGCGATTGTGATGATCGAATATGCCGACCGTAAAATATCGGAAGGCTTGCCGCCAACAGAGGCCTATAACCGCGCGGCCAAGCTGATGTTCTGGCCGATCGTCTCCTCAACCGCGACGACGCTTGCCGCCTTCCTGCCACTGCTCTTGTGGCCGGGCGTTTCGGGCGAATTTATGAGCTATCTTCCAACTATGGTGATCATCGTCTTAACGGCATCGCTGCTGACGGCGCTGGTCTTCGTACCGGTCACAGGCTCGATCCTGGCGCAAACAGGCGGCACACTTACTGGTCTTTTCGGTGGCAACAGCAAGCGTCAGCAGCCAACGGAAACAGCGAAAATGTTGTCAGCGCAGGTGGAGATCGATCTACAGCAACTGCGGGGTTTCATGGGTGTCTATGTGCGTTTGCTCGACCGGCTATCGCGCAACCTAGTCGGAAACCTACTCGTCATCGGAGGGGTGACCGCGATCGCCGTCGGCACGTTTATTTATTATGGTCAAAACAATAATGGCGTCGAGTTCTTCGTCGAGGAAGAACCTGATATCGCAACGATTTTCGTTGAGGCACGTGGCAATCTGTCCGGGCGCGAAATTCGCGAACTCGCGATCGAAGTCGAACAGCAAGTGCTGCAGGTTGCGGGTATCGACAATGTCGTGCTGACGGCGACTGCCCCCGGCAGCGGCCAGGGCCAGGGTGGCGGCATGGATCTTGCCGGTCCACAGGACAAACCCGAAGATATGATCGCCACCATGCAGATCGAACTTGCCGATTACGCCATACGCCGTCCCGCAGTAGCGATATTTGATGAAATCCGCCAGCGAACCAGCTATATCGGCGGTGTTCAGGTCGAGATTCGAAAGGTGGAAGGAGGCCCTCCATCCGGCAAGGATGTGCGGCTGCAGCTCACCTCCAATAATTACGATTTGCTGAAACAGCAGGTCGGGCGGGTTCGCGAGTTCTTCGACAAACAGCAGGATCTGCGTGACATTGAAGACGGCAGAGCTCTGCCCGGGATCGAATGGCAGATCGATGTAGATCGGGAAGAGGCCGGCCGCTACAACGCCGGTATCGCGGCGATCGGTTCCATGGTCCAGCTCGTAACCAATGGCGTGTTGATCGGCAAATATCGACCCGACGACGCCGAAGACGAACTCGATATCGTGGTGCGCCTACCGGAGAATGAACGCTCGCTCGACATGTTGTCGGAACTGAAGCTTCGCACCCCGAACGGTCAGGTGCCAATCGCGAATTTCATTGATATCAAGCCGCAGCCTAAGGTTACCTCCATCACGCGGCGCGACGGCGTTTACGCGATGAATGTGACGGCAAACCTTGTCAGCGATGCGATGTTCGATGGACGGGCGATGACAGCTGACGACAAGGTGGGGCAAATCCAGACTTGGATCGACAATCAGGAATGGCCCGAGAACGTGAATTTCCGTTTCCGGGGGGCCGATGAGGAGCAAAAAGAATCAGGTGCGTTCCTGGCCAAGGCGGCTGCAGGCGCGCTGTTCCTGATGTTCATCATTCTGGTGACGCAGTACAATTCATTCTATCAGACTTTCCTGACGCTCGGCACGGTGATCCTGGCCATCGTCGGCGTTTTGATCGGTATGCTCGTCACCGGGCAGAAGTTCTCCATCATCATGACCGGAACGGGCGTGGTGGCGCTTGCGGGAATTGTCGTCAACAATGCGATCGTGCTTATAGACACCTATAATCGGCTGCGATCGGAAGGCGTCAATGTACACGACGCCGTATTGAAGACATCCGCACAGCGTCTGCGTCCGATCCTGCTCACAACGATCACCACCATTCTCGGCCTTATCCCGATGGCGCTGACGATCAACCTCAACTATATCGACCGCGTCATCAGCTATGGCTCGATAACCTCGATCTGGTGGGTGCAGTTATCGACAGCCGTGATCTCCGGTCTGGCATTCTCGACATTACTGACGCTCATTCTGACGCCGGTAATGCTTTCGTTGCCGGAAAATATCCGTGAACGTATTGCTCACTGGCGCCGGGTGGACGGTAACGCGGATGAAGATCGCGGCGACGATGAAAGCAATGGACCGAAGGTGGGAAAATTGCGCAGCAAGAAACAGGATCGCACACTCGACGAGGAACCATTTGCCTATCCGGAAGCCGCCGAATAGCCTTCGAC
>JAHEHW010000156.1 GCA_024639745.1 Salaquimonas sp.
CGAGCTCTGCGCATTATTATTCAACATGCCGGAAAACTGGTTCTTCGTATCGAAGATGACACTTCCGCCCTGCTTCATGTAAGCGTCGACCCGGGCCATAGTCGCGGCGTCGGGAACAGGGGTTTCACTCGTGACCGGCCAATACAGGAACGGATAGAACGACAGCTCGTCGCTTTCGATATCTACTCCGATCGGCTGTCCAGGCTCCAGCGCCGTTCGAGTCGCGACGAAACGCGTAAGTCCTAACATGCCCGCCCGACTCACATCGTCGATCTGGCTGATGCCAGTCTCAACATAGGCGAAACGGGTGACGAGAGCGGCGGAGAAGTCGACGCCGTCGCTGGTTACAGCATCGATCGGCGTGGGTGTCTCGATTGTCTGAGCTGATAGTCGCTCGGCGGTTACCACGCTGCCGCCAAATGCTGCCAGCGGCAATGCTAGAGCGAGCAAAAGTCCCGCCGTAGCGCTGGCCGGCTTGCGAAGGCCGACCAAAGTCTTGAAGAAACCGGCGAACCACAACACGGCGAGACAGTCGAGCAGGAAGAGCATTGCCGCCGCGACGAGGAGCCAGGGTTTCAGCGCCGTGCTTTGCTGACCGGCAAACCCCTGTATCACTCTTGTCGCTTCAGCTGACGAAAGATCCAGCGGCTCGAGCTGGTCGCGATCATCAATCAAGTTGAGCGCATAGAACCCGTCTTCGGTGCCATAGAACCCGGGAGAGTGATCCGTGCTTGTTTGCGGCGTAACGCTCTGTTCGATCACCAGCGGTTTGATTTCAGGCGGAGGGGCAACAAGATTCCCCCGACCGTCAAGGATTTCCAATGGCGGTAGCCTGAGACCTTCATTGCCCGGCGCAGAGGCGGCTGTCGAGCGGGAGAGATTTACCGTGCGGCGCAGCATTTCGACGAAGCTTCCCGAGAGTGGAAGGTTTGACCAATTGTTGTCGGAGTTGACATGAATCAGCACAATCAGTCCGGCACCTCGTTTCTCAGCTGTGACGAGCGGTGTACCGTCTTCAAGCCGTGCCCAGGTGCGTTCTTCGAGTTGCCGTGACTGAACCGCCAGAACCTGACGATTGACGATCACGTCCCTTGGAGTCTCGAGACCGAAAAAAGGCGTACCTGGCTCGAATGCCGCGATCGATTTAGGTGTTTCCCAGGAAAGCGCGCCGCCCAGAAAGCGATCGCCCTCTACTAATTCCACCGGCAAGATAGGGCTGTCGGGTGCTGTCGCCAGCCGCGGACCTGCAAACCGGATTACGGTGCCGCCCTGGGAAATGTATTCGGCTAGCCTGTCAGCGGTTGCTTCGGCGAGGCGCCCGACATCTGCCATGACGATCGCCGAAACACCCTGCTCGATCAAATTCGAAGCTGCCTCTTCAATATTTGCGGTATCGGCTTCGCGGATATCGCTGTAAGGCGCGAGCGCGCGCCTTATGTAATAGAGCGGTGAGAGCAGCGGCTGAGAGATATCGGCGCTCTGTCCCGAGATCAGTCCGACGATCCTCCGCCGATTGCTGTCGTCCAGCAATTGCACGGCCCCAGCGGTATTTTCTCGGTCCACGACCACTCGCACGATTTGATTGCGAATTTCAACGGGTGGCGTGAACTCGAAAGTCGTCTCGCTGTCGCCGTCCGCAAACAACGCGTCCGCATTCGTTATTGGCAGACCGTCGGAGTCATACCCGGTGACGCGGACGGGCAGGCTGGCGCCATTTCCGCCTCTTCTGATTTCTCCGGTCATTTTGCCCGGTTCATTAGTGACGGGGCCAAGTGCTACCAGATTCGTGATATCCGGCAGGATAACGGTTGGCTCGGTGCCGGTTGCTTCAATGGCGGACAGGAGGGCACGGCTTTCCTGATTACGGTCAAGCCCGTCTGAAAGATAGACGACTTCGCCGATCGGATTTTCCGAAAGAATGTTGCGGATTGCCGCGGCAGCTTTATCATGAACCGGTCGAATGGAACGATTTGCCGACGCCTCTATCAGAGCTCCCGCACTGTCGGCGGTCAGGCCAGCGGTGTTTTCCGCTGTTGGGTCGCTGGTGAACAGGATAGACAAAACCCGGTTATTAGCGCGCGCCTCCCCCACGATATCTAGGGCGGTTTGCTTCATTTCAGGCCATATATCACCGCTCGCCCAGCCATCGTCGATCACCAGCAATAATTGGCCGTCCTGGCGCAGAATCGTGTCACGAGGATTCCAGACGGGAGCGGCCATGGCGATGATTGCGAGGCCGGCCAGCATCAGCCGCAATAGCGTCAGCCACCAGGGACTCTTGGCGGGGGTTTCCTCTTTCCGGATCAATTTCTGAAGTATGATCAGTGGCGGGAAAACTTCGTCACGCGGCTTCGGTGGTGTCAGCCGCAGCAGGTACCAGATAACCGGCAGCGTCAGAAGACCCAGCAACGCCCACGGATAGAGAAAAGCCAGCGGCAGCCCTATCATCGGCCTGCTCCGGGCTGTGTGAACTGGTTTTCGCCGAGATTGAAATGCAGGGATTGCAGTGCTTCCGATGCGAGGTGATCGGTATGATGCACAGTATGGCTCCAGCCCAGGCGACTGGCGAAATCGGCAAGTCCCGCCGTGTGCGCATTGAACAAGGCCGAATATTGCTCTTTCAGGGCCTGGGCGGCGCCGGAGGTGAGACGGATTCCTGTCTCGGGATCGCGAAACTCGATGCGTCCGGAATAGGGAAAGGCTTCTTCCGCGGGATCGATCATCTGAACGAGGTGACCACGGACACGTTTGCGTGAAAGTCTTTCAAACAGCCGGTGATGCTCGTTCTCTTCCTCGGGCGTTTCGAGAAAGTCGCTGAACAAGATGATTTCAGCATCATCCTTCACGATTGTCGTATCTGGAAAACCCGTCTGCTGGCCAGCGATGGCCAGGGCATTGGCAAGTCGCTCGGCTGCATGTCGGTGTACGATCGGAGGCGACACGCCAAGCCATCCGATGCGCTCGCCGTTTCTGGCAAGCAGTTCTGCCATGGCGAAGGCAAGGACGAGCGCGCGCGATTGTTTTGAAACGATTGCGCTTTCCGATTGGAAAAGCATCGAAGGGCTCTCGTCCACCCAGAGCCAGATTGTGTGAGATGCCTGCCATTCGCGATCGCGAACATAGATGTGATCGTCGCGCCCGGACCGGCGCCAATCGATCTGCGAGAGCGACTCGCCTTCTACATAGTTTCGGAATTGCCAGAAGTTCTCGCCAATGCCCCGCTGACGCCTGCCGTGCCAGCCGGCAAAGACATTGTTCGCCACGCGATGCGCCTCCACCAGAAGGTCCGGGATGAGTGCGGCGCGCGCTCGTGCGCGTGCGAGAACCTCGACACCCTTTTCAACGCTTGCGGTCTGGCCGATAGGTGGCGTCAATCAACACCTCTTTCTACCTGTCGACCTTCATTGCGCCAGATCAAATCCATCAGCCGATCCGTTTCTTGATCGAACCGATCACGTCCCGAATGCTGATGCGTTCGGCGCGGGCGGCAAAGGACAATTGCATGCGGTGCTGAAGGACTGGTTCCGCCAGCGCGACGATATCGTCGACCGAAGGCGCCAGCCTGCCATCTAACAATGCGCGCGCGCGCGCGGTCAACATCAGCGCCTGACTGGCCCGCGGGCCAGGGCCCCATGATATGTACTGATTCATCTCGCCGTCGTCGCTTCCAGGGCGCGCCGAGCGGACCAGTTCCAGAATGGCATCGACCACGCTTTCGCCGACAGGAATCCTGCGAACCAGTGCCTGCATTTCCATCAAACGTTTGTCGTTTAAAACGGCAGTGGCCTTGGCTTCTTGCGCTCCGGTCGTTTCCAGCAGGATCCGCCGTTCAGCTTCGATATCCGGATAAAGTACGTCGATCTGCATCAGGAACCGGTCGAGCTGCGCCTCGGGCAGCGGATAGGTGCCTTCCTGTTCAAGCGGGTTCTGGGTAGCGAGCACATGGAACGGCTGTGGCAGGTCATGTGCCACGCCTGCGATGGTGATGTGATATTCCTGCATGGACTGCAAAAGCGCCGCCTGGGTTCTGGGGCTGGCGCGGTTGATCTCATCGGCCATGAGTAGTTGAGTGAAGATCGGTCCTTTGACAAAATGGAACGAGCGTTTTCCCTCTTCATCCTGCTGCAGCACTTCCGACCCCAATATGTCGGACGGCATCAGGTCGGGTGTAAACTGAATTCGACCGCGATCGAGCCCTAGAACCGTGCCAAGCGTATCGACCAGTTTCGTTTTCGCCAGCCCCGGTAGACCGACCAGAAGCGCATGGCCGCCGGAAAGAATCGTCACTATCGAGCGTTCGACCACGTCTTCCTGTCCGAAAATAACCTTTGCTGTTTCCTGGCGGGCTTTCTGGATGTCTTCTACGGCCTTTTCGGCCTTTTCGACGATATCCTTTTCGTCGGCTGCCGAAAGTTTGCTGTCAATTGCGCTCATATTATCTCCAGCGTTTTATCTCGTCTCGGCCTGTACCTTAACGCCAAGCGAACCGCCTGTATGGTAGAACCGGATTTGCTCAATGCAAGACGGGATTGTTGCGAAACGGTTGATGTCTAATAAATTCGAGTTGAACAGCTTTATTGAAAGCGTGAAAGATAAGAATGGCCGAAAAAAGATATGATGACCCGGTACAGAGCAAGGATCGAACTTCTGAAGATGGCCTTGAGGGGCTGAAAGCAATGATTGCCCGTGCCGGAGAACGCAAACGGGGGCCCGCGCCGGTCGAAAAATGGGATCCGGATTTCAGTGGTGAACTCGATCTCAAAATCCGACGGGACGGAAGCTGGCATTATCAGGGTACGCCAATTCATCGGCAAAGGCTGATTGATCTCTTCGCCACCGTTTTGCGTAAGGATGCTGACGGCGAAACCTATCTCGTTACGCCTGGCGAAAAATATCGGATATCAGTGGAAGATGCTGCCTTTGTAGCGGTCGAGATGAACGCTTTCGAACGAGACGGAAAACCAGTTCTTGCGTTTCGAACCAATACAGGGGATGTGGTCGAGGCCGGAGAGGCGCATCCGCTGCGCTTCGAGATCGAAAGCGATACCAACGGCGTTAAGCCATACCTGCTTGTGCGGGGTAGGCTGGAAGCTCTGCTTACGAGGCCGGTGATGTACGAGTTGATTGCAGAGGGCCGCGAAATCGAAGTGGATGAGGCGACCATGTTTGCCATCGAAAGCAATGATACAGTGTTTCCCGTCATGGCGGTTGACCGCCTTGAAGGCGAGGACGCACGCGGTTGAGGCGACGCGGCATGACGGCGCAATCGCATACATCGGATGATCGGTTTGCCGAGGCCTCTGCCAAGAGCGCCTTTGCGGATCTGTCTCCTGATGCTTTCAGGGCTTTGGCAGAAGAGCGGCTTTTCCGCGAGTCGCCCGAGCCTATCGG
>JAHEHW010000008.1 GCA_024639745.1 Salaquimonas sp.
ATTCATAAGCTTGGGCCAAACGCGGATACCATGCCCGGCGGGACGGCGTTCAAGAAGGCGTAAGATTAAGCCTGACGCCGGTCAAGGTGCTGCGAAATATAGATAAGACGGCGCGATGTCAGATTGAAAACGCCCAATAGGCCCTTTCATTTCGCCTTTGTGGTTTATTGGGCTAGCCAAGCCTGGAACCTCTGGTCCAAATCATCACGATGATCGGCCCACCATTCGTAATTGTAGAGAAAGGCGTTTCCCGCGTTTTTCGGATCGGTTGGCATGTGAGGACCCATATCAATGCCGAGTTCTGCGTGCTTTCCGACGAGCGGCGCTGAGGATTTTCGAGCCGGGCCGTATGAAATATACTTTGCCTGATCCGCCAGGCGCTGCGTGTCGGTTGCGAACCTGACGAAATGAAGCGACCGGTTTAGGCGTTTTCTTGGAAGGCCTGCCGGGATTATCCAGCCTCCGAAATCAAATACCTGGGCATCCCAGAGCATAGCGACCGGTTGGTCCTGCTCTTCGATAACGGAAAAAAGCCGGCCGTTATAGGTCGATCCCATGACAACTTCGCCATCGGCCAGAAGCTGCGGCGTTTCGGCGCCCGCCGACCACCAAATCACCTCGTCCTTGATTGTTTCCAACTTGGCGAGTGCGCGATCAACACCCCCCCGGGTGGAAAGAACGTCGTAGATCTCATCTTTCGGAATACCATCGCAGAGCAGGGCCCATTCGAAATTGTTGATCGGACGCTTCTCCAACGATCGTCGGCCGGGAAACGTTTCGGTATCAAAAACTGCGCAGACACTGTTGGGTGTCTTGCCGCCCCATTCTTCAACATCGCTGCGATAACCGAAAGTGGTCGAGTATACGATATGAGGAGCAATACACGGCGTTATCAGCAAATCGCCAAAGTCTTCCGAAGCGGAGCTGCCGTCCGGAGCCGGTGCCAGCTGTCTATCCGCATCGATTTCGATGGCTAGCCCTTCGTCGCAAAGGCGGATCGCATCAGACGCCACCACATCGACAACATCCCAGGTGACATTGTTGGCTTCGGACATGGCGCGAAGTTTCGCGACGGCTTCGGCAGACGACTCTTCATTGACGACTTCGACGCCGGTCAATTCCACGTACGGCTCGATATACGCATTCATCTGGGAAGCGGAATAAGCACCGCCCCAGGAAACAACCGTTATCTCATCGGCGCAGTCGCCGCATTCTGGAAGCGAATTTCCGAAGGAGAAATAGGGGATAATCAGTATCGGAGTCGCGACCAAAAAACCGGAAATTTTTCTGACGAGATTGAAAGGCATTGATACCACATTTTAAAGGCAAACTGTTGAGGAGTGTATGTGTTCCTGGACAGTCAATTCAAGGGGTTTGCCTTCCAGCCTTTAATCCGAGCCGCAATTCTGGAACGCCAGGTCGATCCGAAGACTGGCTCAAAACAGCTTGACCCGAAAAGCAATTAAAAAGTGAATCTGAAATAAAGGCGAGGATCCTCGCCACCGTAGTTCCTGGTTGTTTACCCGTCGAAATCGCCTAAAGCGCAGCTTCGAAAAGGGAGAGGACGTGTTCGCGCGTCAGTTTGACAGGGTTGCCACCAGTACTGGGGTCGCGAAGCGCCGCCTCAGCCAGCATATTAAGGTCCGGGTCCTTCACGCCGAGATCCTCAAGCTTTTTCGGAACCCCGAGTTGATGGTTGAAGGCGTCGACGAATTCGCAAAAGCCATCGAAACCTCCGCTAATGCCTAGATACGCTGCCACGCCATCGAAACGCCCTCGGATGGCATCGGCATTGAACTTCAATACAGCCGGCATGAAGACGGCATTCGTCGTACCGTGATGTGTATGATACACCGCACCAATCGGGTGGCTCAGAGCGTGGATCGCACCGAGGCCTTTCTGGAAGGCCGTTGCCCCCATTGCTGCAGCGCTCATCATGTTCGCGCGTGCTTCGATATCGGAACCATCCTCATAGGCTCTCGGCAGATAGTCCTTCACAAGCCGCATGCCTTCTAGCGCAATACCCTGGCTCATTGGGTGATAGTGAGGTGAGGAAAAGGCTTCGACGCAATGGGCAAAGGCGTCAAGCCCGGTTCCGGCAGTAATCGATTTCGGCATGCTGACCGTCAACTCGGGATCACAGATAACCACCGCAGGCAGCATTTTGGGATGGAAAATGATCTTCTTTTCATGAGTCTCGGAGTTGGTGATGACACCCGCCCTGCCGACCTCGGAGCCCGTACCCGCCGTTGTGGGGACCGCTACGATCGGTACGATTGCATCAGCGTCTGCGCGGGTCCACCAATCGCCTATGTCTTCGAAATCCCAGACCGGACGCGTTTGTCCTGCCATGAATGCGACGGTCTTGGCTAGATCGAGACCCGATCCACCACCGAATGCGACCACGCCATCATAGCCACCTTCCCGGAAAATCTTGAGGCCAGCTTCCAGGTTGGCTTCCGTGGGGTTGGGATCAACTTCCGCGAACAGAGCGCGGCCATGCCCAGCCTCCTCGAGCACGTCGAGCGCAGTTTGCGTGATCGGCATTTTCTTTAGACCGCGGTCGGTAATCAAAAGGGGCCGTTCCATTCCGGCGGCCCGGCACGCATCCGCCAGCTCCTTGATGCGCCCTGCGCCAAATCGGATCGAAGTTGGGTAAGACCAGTTCCCGGTAAGCGTCATGCTTTGACTTTCCTGAAATGATAACTCTTCGGACGGGTTAGATTATGATAGCCGATTTCGGACAGGGCGCCGCCGCGGCCGGTCTGTTTGCAGCCGGTCCAGCAAAGCGCAGGATCGAGATAGTCTGCGCGGTTCATGAAGACGGTACCCGTTTCGATTTCCCGGCCTATCCGTGCTGCGCGCTCCGCGTCCTGCGTCCAGAGCGAAGCGGTTAGGCCGTAGACGCTATCGTTCATCAACGCAACCGCTTCATAGTCATCCTTCACCGACATGACGCCAACGACGGGTCCGAAACTCTCATCCCGCATGACTCGCATCTGATGCGTCACATTGGTAAGCAATTGAGGCATCAGATAGGTTCCGCCGTCATCCTCAGGGAAGTGCGCGGGGTCGATCGTCGCCTTGGCGCCGTCGCGAACCGCCTCCGCTGTCTGGGCACGGACTTCCTCCGCGAAGCGTTTGTTGGCCATTGGGCCAAGGGTCGTTTCCTGGTCGAAGGGATTACCGAGTTTCAGGTTGTTTACCCAGGTCACGGATTTTTCGACGAAATCATCGAAAAGGTTTTCATGGACATAAATGCGCTCGATGCCGCAACAGCACTGACCGGCATTAAACATCGCGCCATCCATAAGCACATCGACCGCCCAATCAAGATCGGCATCCTCCATTACATATCCCGGGTCCTTGCCACCCAATTCGAGGCCGATAGGCGTAAAGGTCCCGGCTGCCGCCCGTTCGATCTTCGCGCCCGCCCCGGTCGAGCCGGTAAAGTTGATGAAGTCGAAAGCGCCGTCCGCGATCAAATTTTCGGTGGTCTCATGATCGAGAAAGAGATTGACAAAAACATCTTCTGGAACGCCAGCCTCTTTGAAGGCACGGACAATCCGCTCGCCCACGAGAAGGGTTTGCGTAGCGTGTTTTATCACAACCGTATTGCCGGCAATAAGGGCGGGTATGATCGTGTTGATTGCCGTCAGATAAGGATAGTTCCACGGTGCGATGATGAACACGACGCCGTGCGGCTCGCGCTCGATACGACGTTCGAACTGCACCGAGTCTTCGCTGACCAAAGGCGCAAGTGCCTTTTCCGCAATTTCGATCATATAATCCGTACGTTCGTTCACGCCGCCGAACTCGCCCCCATAACGAACCGGCCGCCCCATCATCCAGGCCAGTTCCGGCACGACCTCTTCCGACATTTGATTGAGGCGGGAGATGCCTGCCTTGACGAGAGCCATACGCTCTGCGATCGGCCTGCGGGCCCATTCCTTCTGTGCGGCACGTGCAGAGGCGACCGCTTTCGCAGCATCGCCAGCGGACATGGTTTCCCTCTCCGCAAAAACCGATCCGTCGACCGGCGAAATGCATTTCAACATGTCAGTACCTTTCAAAGCCGCGGGCGAGATCCCAATCTGTAACCCGGCGGTCGTATTCCAACTGCTCCCATTCGGCGGCATGAACATAGTGTTCGATCACCTCGTCTCCGAACGCCGCGCGCAGCATGTCAGAGCCCTTCGCCGCTTCGGCTGCCGCACGAAGGGTTCCCGGAATCCCGCGGATGTTCTCAGCCGAGTAGGCATCGCCGGTAAATTCCGGCTCAAGCTCCAATTTCTGTTCGATGCCAGCGAGCCCCGCTGCAATCTGACTGGCGAACGCTAGATAAGGGTTGAGGTCAGCCCCGCCAATTCTGTTTTCAATACGAATGCCTTTTGTCGCCTCACCCACCAGCCGGAAACCCGCTGTACGGTTATCCCGACTCCAAACGGCTTTGGTCGGCGCGAAGGTTTGCGCGACGAAGCGCTTGTAGGAATTGATATTCGGAGCAAGGAACATTGCAACATCTGGCACATAGGCCAGCAGGCCGGCGATATAGTGCTTCATCACATCGGACATGCCGTGGTTAGCTTTCTCATCAAGGAAAGCCGGCGTTTTGCCATCGCCAGACCAAAGCGATTGGTGGATATGGCTGGACGACCCGGCTGCGGCGTAATCGTATTTCGCCATAAAGGTAACGGCCCTGCCCTTGCTCCAGGCGATTTCCTTGACGCCGTTCTTGGTCAGAACGTGATTGTCGGCGGCGGTAAGCGCATCCGCGTATTTGACGTTGATCTCTTCCTGGCCAGCCCAGGCTTCGCCCTTCGAGTTTTCGACCGGAATGCCGGCACCGCGCAGCCCGACCCGGACGGCACGCATGACGTCTTCTTCCTTGGTGGTCTGGAAGATATGGTAGTCCTCATTATAGGGGCTGATCGGCGTCAATGTCCTGTAGCCGGAGGCATGGGCTTCTTCGAAGGTTTCCCGGAACAGATAGAATTCAAGCTCTGACGCCATCATCGCGGAAAAACCGGCATCTTTGAGCCGCGCAAGCTGCCGCTTGAGAATGGCACGCGGCGATACCGCGATTTCCTCATGGCCGAGGTGATCAAGCGTATCGCACAGAACGAGCGCCGTTCCGGGCTGCCAAGGAAGAAGGCGTAGAGTGGAGAGATCAGGCTTCATCATATAGTCGCCATAGCCTTGCTCCCAGGATGCGGATTTAAATCCTGGGATCGGCTCCATGTCGACATCGACGGTCAGAAGGTAATTGCACGAATGGGTTTCGTGGACGCCCGCATCGAGAAAATGCGGCGCATCGAAACGCTTGCCCATCAAACGGCCCTGCATATCGATCTGGGCCATGATGACGGTATCGATCTCGCCGGCATCGACTGCTTTGGTCAGGTCACCCAATGAAAGAGGCGCGGTCATGTTTTACATCCTTTTCATGCGGTGGCCGGCCCTATAAGGCCGGCCTTTTTCATAGCACGATGGCTATCGCATCTTTTTTCTGACTCAGGTGTAGCGGTAAGGCCGCCCGGCCTTTTGCATGTCGGCATTGTACTTTTTGAAGATCTCGACAACCTTCGCCTTGGTCTCGGACTCGGCTGCGATCTCATCCCAGAATTCGCGTGCCGCGGTTTCGACCTGATCCCACTCCGCATCAGGGATTGATGTTAGCTCCATCTTGGTTCCGTTGACGCGCAGGTCCGCCTCACCGCCCCAATACCAATACTGGCGATAGTAGTGCGATTGCTCGCAGCAGACTTCGAATAGAGTCTTGAGATCGTCAGGCAGTTCATTCCAGCGTTCCTGGTTGGCAAAGAAGTGGCCGATCCACGCACCGGAAATGTTGTTAGTCAGGAAGTAGTTGGTCACATCCGCCCAGCCAACGGTATAGTCCTCGGTAATACCCGACCAGGCAATGCCGTCGAGTTCACCGGTCTGAACAGCGACCTCGATATCTTCCCATGGCAGCGTTACCGGCACAACGCCGAACTGGGCCAGGAAGCGACCTGCCGTCGGGAAGGTGAATACGCGCTTACCTTCCAGGTCTTTCAGTGAGCGGATCGGGTCTTTCGTAGCAAAGTGGCAGGGGTCCCATGCACCGGCAGAGACATGTTTGACGCCGACCTTCGCATATTCCTCTTCCCAGATTTCCTTTAGCCCGTAGCGCGAGAAAAGCACCGGAACGTCCAGCGAATATCTGGAGCCAAACGGGAAATAGCCACCGAACACGGTAACCTCGGTAGGCGACGCCATGGAGTCATCGTCCGACTGAACGGCATCGATCGTCCCGCGTTGAAGCGCCTGAAAAAGCTCTCCTGTCGGTACCAGCTGATCCGCATAGAATACTTCGATCTGCATGCGATCGCCGGCAATCTTGTTGAACATTTCGATTGCAGGATCGAGCACATGCTCTGCAAGCGCGGGACCTGCATAGGTCTGCAGACGCCACTTGATCGTCGATTGAGCAATCGCTGGTGTGGCAAGTGCGGCTGCCGGCGCCGCAGCAGCGGCACCCTTGATGAAACTACGTCTAGTCGTCATGTCTTTCTCCTTAGGTTTCGACAAAATTAACACTCTGCGCTTCTGACGTCGCTTATTTCTCATAAACAAATTCCGGCAGCCAAAGAGCGATCTGCGGCATGATCATCACTAGCATTAGAGCGAATATCATTACCCCCACGAACGGGATGATCGACCGGTAAATATCGTAAATTCCGATTTCGGGCGGCGCCATGGCCCGCATCAGAAAAAGGTTATAGCCGAAAGGCGGGGTCATATAGGCGATCTGGGTCGTGATCGTGTAGAGAACGCCGTACCATATCAGATCGAACCCGAGCGCCCCGACAAGCGGTATATAAAGCGGTGCGACGATCACCAGCATTGCGGTGTCGTCGAGAAATGTACCCATAAGGATGAAGCTGAGCTGCATCAGGATAAGGATCATAATGGGTGAAAAGCCTAGCTTTTCGGTGAACAGGCTCTCGATCGCTTTGACGGCGCCAAGCCCATCGAAAACCGCACCGAAGGCAAGCGCAGCCAGAATGATCCACATGAACATGCAGGTGATGCCGAGGGTCTTGCGGACGGATACCTCGAAAACCTCCCAGGTCATTCGCCGCTTCAGAACCGCTGCAACGAGAGCCGCAATCGCGCCGATCGCGGAACTTTCCACCAACGATGTCCAGCCGTTCACGAACGGAATCATCATGGCGAAGAAGATCGCAAACGGCAGCAGCCCGGCAAGCAGCAAACGGTATTTCTCGCCCTTCGGCATGTCCCGTTCCCGTTCATCAAGGACCGGACCGAGGGAAGGCGTAATACGGCATCGTATGGCGATATAGATGATGAACATCGTTGCCATCATGAGACCTGGCACGATACCGGCGAGCCAGAGCTGGCCGACAGGTTGGCGCGCAATCATCGCGTAAAGCACCAGCACCACGGAAGGCGGCACCAGGATGCCGAGAGAACTCCCGGCCTGAATGACGCCGGTAACCATCAATTTATCATATCCCCGGCGTAAGAGTTCCGGCAGGGCGATGGTCGCACCGATCGCCATTCCGGCAACCGATAGGCCGTTCATTGCTGAAATCAGCACCATCAATCCAATCGTTCCGATCGCCAGTCCACCGCGCAGGCCACCCATCCAGACATGGAACATTCGGTAGAGGTCGTCTGCGATCCGGCTCTCCGACAAAATATACCCCATAAATACGAACATGGGCACGGTCAGCAGCGGGTACCATCTCATTAGTTTGATGCTTTGCGAAAAGGCGATGTCGAAACCACCACGATCGCCCCAAAGCGCGATAGCGGCAATAACGGCCACGAAACCGATTGCGCCGAACATCCTTTGCCCGCTGAAAAGCAGAACCATCATGGAGGCGAACATAAGAAGGGCAATCAACTCGTAGGACATGTTCACAGCTCCTTACCGCGAAGGCGAAGGATGTCCTTGCTGAGTTCCGACAAAGCCTGCAGCAGCATCAGGACGAGGCCGAAACACATGAGCGCCTTGATCGGCCATAGATAAGGCCGCCAGATCGTGCGGCTGCGCTCGAGCGTTCCGACATCCTCCGAACCGGTGATCAGACCGGCAAAAAAGGACAGCGGATCGGAACCGAAATGACCGAGTGAATAAGCAGTAGAACTCAGACCGCCCCAGAGCATCACCACCAGATAGGTGATCAGGCAAAATACGGTGATGGCATCGACGAGCGCTTTGCGTCTGACCGACCAGCCATCGTAGAAAAGGTCCATACGCACATGCGATCCCATTTGGATTGCGTAAGGACCACCGAGAAAAAAATAGGCGATCATCGAAAACTGCGCCACCTCCAGGGTCCAAAGGGACGGCTGATCTCCGAACTTGCTGATCGTTGACCACAGCAACACAGCCAGCATTAGGAACAGGCCATACATTGCGATGCGCCCAATGCGATGATTGATGGCATCCACAATTACTATGAAACGCCGCAATACGCTCATGTGGCTGCCCCCTCTGCAGAAGCGGGCGCCAGATCCGAAAAAGCCCCGTTCAACCAGCTGGCGAGATTCCCGGCCATTTCGCGGCATTGTTCCGGCGTGCTGATCAGGTCATTGCGAATCTCGATCATCACGTTCAATAGATCTCTCGACAAGCCATGCCGCTTGAGCGTGTGGGTCACACCGTCGGCAGGGCCGTAGGGTTCATTGCGTCGGATCTCAAAACCTGTAGCTGCCTTCAAGACTGAATCGGCAAGACGGGCATCCGCATCGTGAAGGATGCCAATTTCAACCGTTCGCGGTTCACCGCGATAAACAGGCGTGAAACTGTGCATCGTAACGAGAGCCTTGAGGTTCGGCTTGGCGTTCAGGGTTTCTTCGACCCGATGCTCGAAGGGCCTGTAATAAGTTTCAATTCTCAAGGTCTTTTCTTCCGGGGTCAAATTGCGATTGCCCGGGATATCGTAGATTTCACTTCGATCCGGCATCGCATCGGTAGCTTCCGGCGGGCGATTGCAATCGTAAACCAGCCTCGAGATCAAACCATGGACCAATGGCGCGTCCAGGACTTCCGCAAGGTTCATTGCCGTTTCCAGGGCGCCGGGATCCCACGCAATATGGCTGACCCTCGCCTCCGGCGCCAATCCAAGATCCTTAAACCTCGCCGGGACGTGGTTGCATGCATGTTCGCAGATCAGAAGGAGAGGATATCGCCCGTCCGGATTGAACGTGCGAACGACCTCTGTTTTTTCACTCTTGGCAGTGTGATTATCCAAGCGAAAACCCCTTCACCTCGAATGTTCTTCACGTTCCGTTTTGATGTCAATCGCATAAAGTCAAAAGAATCCTCTCAGCACGGGAGCCCATCCGCTCGGCATAGGCAACAGCGGAAAAAATCGAGTGATTAAAGTTGGTTGATCATCTGATATGACTATATCGACTGACATCATGCATGTGAGCATGATGCGCCAGAAATTGCCGACTTACTCAATGACGCTCTTTGGACTGTGTTTGACAGGAGCGGTTTTTGCGGTTCGCGGATATGCAGCAGATTGAAAAGGCAAGCGATCCGGACCAGTACTGATTTTCAATGCGGTCAGGTAAAGCGCGCGTTTCATCGGGCCTGAAAGCAATATTACACGGGAGTGCGGAACTATATGCGGATTCGGTTCTTTGAACAGAAAGACTGGGATGCCGTTTGGCGTATCTTGAAACCGGTATTTCGCGCCGGGGAGAGCTATGCTTTTTCCCCTGACATCGATGAAAACGAAGCGCGCAGGATTTGGATCGATGCGCCGGCGGCAACCTATGTTGCCGTCAGTGACGACGGAGACATTTTCGGGACCTACTATATTAAGCCGAACCAGTCAGGCCCGGGATCACATGTCTGCAATTGTGGCTATATCGTTTCGGACCGGGCCCGCGGCAAAGGCGTTGCCTCACAGATGTGCGAGCATTCGCAAAGCATAGCACGAGAGATGGGCTTCAGGGCAATGCAGTTCAATTTGGTCGTTTCGACAAACAAAGGTGCTGTGCACCGTTGGAAATCGCTCGGCTTCGATATTGTAGGCACTCTACCGGGAAGCTTTCTCCATCCTGTTGAAGGCTATGTCGACGCCTATGTCATGTACAAGACCTTTGTCGAATGAAGCGAGCGGACCCTTTTCGCTCTTTCTGTCAAAGTCTCAAGCGTGTCAGAAACGGACGTTAACGGACCGAGAATTAATTATCTTGCCGGAAACTGCCAAGGTTTATGCGTGATACGCATAGCTACGTTAGCTCCCGGCTGCTTTATGATGAAGGAAAATCCAGAGCTTTGCATTACCGTTTTTTCGGGTATCACTGCCTCGACAGACGACCTAGCGTTCAGAGATCTCTTCAGACTTCATAGCAAACCTTTCACGATTCAGGGTATAGAGACCTGTGGCTACGATGATCGCGGCACCCAGCCAAGTCCATGCATCCGGCAGTTGTCCGAACACCACAAATCCATAGAAGGTACCCCAGATGAGCAGGCTATACTGAACGGGAGCAACGACAACAGCCTGCGCAGCATCCAGCGCCATTATGACAAGGGTTTCGGCAATCGCTGCCATTACGGCCATAGCAAGCAGTAAACCAAGTTGCGGCGCGCTTGATGGCGTCTGCCAGACAAAAGGTAACGGAAGGGTGAGAAGGCTCCATGATACGATGGCTGTATAGGCGACTGTCGTTCGTGTTCTGTCTCCGCCGGCCAGGATACGAGATAGCACTTGACGCAGTGCAAAAGCGGATGCTGCGATGAGCAGCAAGAAAGCCGCGGGATGCATCACTCCCATGCCTGGCCGAATGACGATCAGAGTTCCAAGGAAACCAATCAGAACAGCGGCCCACCTGCGGATGCCCACCGGCTCACGCAGGATCAATGCACCCAAAACGGTTACGATGAAAGGAGCGACGAAAGTGATTGCGACGGCATCGGCAAGAGGAACGTAGCCGACACCGGCGATGAATAGCGTGGCAGAACAAGCCGCCAGTGCGCCGCGCCCGATTTGCAGTTTTGGGTTGCTCGAAAACAAGACGGACCGACCCTGGACACCGATAAGGACGAGCACACCCAAAAACAGCCCGAGTTGGCGGAACCATACGATCTGGATTGGATGGACCGTGTCGGTCAGGAACTTTCCCATCGTGTCCACGCCAGAGAACAGAAACATGCCCATTGCCATCAGGGCAATGCCCCGCAGACTGTCCGTCCGCCGATGCGAAGAAGCTCGTTTATTTGGAATGATTGGGGTGATCGCCATACTAGATTCCAATAGACGACACATAGAGAAGGAGCCATCGAAATCTGTTTGCCATGGCGTCTGGGCTGATGGAACTTGTCGAACTCTCACAGAGCAGTGGGAATGAGGCTGCTCTCTCGCCAAACGAACTGATTGGCAGACTGGCCGATAAATGGGATTTTTGACTTGATACGGATTAAACTTTTTCGCGGTTATCTGAAGTCAATGATCAGCCATCAGCAGGCCCCATGCAATCAAGATTGTACCGGGGCAGCAACGAACAACATCTGGCCACGAAAAGAGTTTCTCTGGAGCTGCAGGCTTTCGAGCACGATCCGTATCTTTTCTTCGGCGTTGAACTCGCGACGCTTCTTGCGTCTGATGTCTTTGGCGGCATGTTCTGCCGACTGTCTCTGCTTCCTGGATTTCATTCTCGTCTTCACTCCTTGAAGGGTACGATGAGCCTGAAATCCTCCATTATGTAATAAGTCCAATATGCCCCTGGGTACGGACTGGTTACACTTCAATACCTCAAGACGCGCCCCCGATCCTATTGCTGAAAAACCCTGGGCAACCTCCACGATCTCCATTGGGTGCCTCTCAATCCGATAATCCTAATAATATCGAAATATTATCCGGCTATCGACCCGCACTTCAGGTTGAATCGTAAACTTCAGCTTCTTCTTTGGACCAGGATCATCATGAGCGCTAGCAATGATGACCCTACCATCAACAGCAGCGATACCGCGTTCAGGATCGGTGTCGATCCTTCCTTCATCCGGTCGAACATGGTGATGGTCAGAGGTGCGTCCGAGCCAACCAGCATGAGCGTCGTGTTGAAGTTCTCGAAGCTCATCAGGAAGGCCACGACTCCGGCCCCTATCATGGCTGGCGCAAGATAGGGCAAAGTTATGGTACGAACGGCAGTCAACCGGTCTGCGCCAAGATTGAGCGCTGCATCTTCAAGCGTCTGGTCAAACTTTTGAAGTCGGGCAGAAATAACGAGTGTTGCAATGGTCGCAATGAAAGAAAACTGCCCCAACACAACAAGCCCCAATCCCGGTCTCAGTGTCTCGAGCTCCAAGGAGAAGCCGGACCAAACGGCGTTGGCAATTGTCGAAGAAAAGACCAGTATCGATATCCCGAGAACGATGCCCGGAACAACCAATGGCAACAGCATCAGCACATAGAGAAAGCCGCGCCCAGGGAACTGATAGCGATTGAACAAGAAGGCGTTCGTAGTTCCGACAGCTACCGAAAGGATACTCACTGAAACACCGACAATTGTGGAGGTAAGGATCGAGCTGAGTATCGTGCGTTCATGGAAAATGCCAATGATCGGACGTGCATCACCGAAAAACCAGGCAAGCGTAAAACCTTCCCACGGAAGGGAAGGAAACTGACTGTCATTGAAAGCGAATATTGCCACAACGATCAAAGGCACAGCTAGGTACACAAAGAAAAGAACGACATAGGCTGTGTAGATGAAACGGACAAAACGTGACTGTGGAATCGATGGAATCATGATGGGAGCCTCATCAACCCATCGTTTTCTCAAGTGTCTGTCCGGTTAGCCGCAGCACGGACCAAACAATGATAGAAGATAGCAGAAGCAGCATGAAGCCGAAGGCAGCGCCCAGCTCCCAGTTAAACCGCACAATGAACTGCAAATAGATGAGTTCTGTGAACCACAAGCTGTCCTTGCCGCCTAGCATTGTCGGGGTAAGGTAATTGCCAAGCGTCAACATGAAGACAACAATACTACCTGCAACGATGCCCGGCGCCGCATGTGGGATAATCACCTCTCTAAGGATACTCAGACCGGATCCGCCAAGATCGTAGGCTGCTTCGATGATCTGATCGTCGAGACTTTCAAGGGTCGTAACAAGCGGCACTACCATGAACAACATAGAGGTATAGACAAGCCCGATCATTATCGCGGTATCATTGTAGAGCATCTCAACTGGACCACTGACAATACCTGTCCATTGAAGAACGCTGGAGACCAGCCCCGTCTCGCGCAACAGAATCATCCAACCGAAGGTCCGTACGATCTCCGAGACCCAGAACGGGACCAAACAAAGCAGAAACAGGACGGATTGAGTTCTGCCCTTCGCCATTTTCGCGATATAATAGGAAGCTGGAAAAGCGATCACGAGTGTAATAAGGGTTGCAAGGATCGACATCGTCGCAGTTCGAACGAAGGTCCAGATATAAAGAGGTTCCTCGAAAAAGGTGCCGTAATTTGCAAGACTGGACTGATACTGCCTCACGCCGACGCGTTCACGGATCGAAACGAGAAACATGTCGATATGCGGGATGATGATCAGCAGCACCAGCCACAGTAAAAGGGGCGTAATCAGAAGGATGAAGCCGATTTTCGTCTCAGTCTTCATCCATCAGTCCACTTGAAACACCTAGCCTGATCCGTCGTCCAGCCAATAGCGACCTCAGCGCCTCTTGCCAGATTGGTCATTTCTCCAGATTGCGGGAGTGCGACCTCAATCGGTTCCAGCTCCTCTTCCGCCTGAAACAGGATATTGCTCGCAGCACCATTGAAAAGAACGCTGACCACCTTGCCTGACAAGCGATTTCGAAGGTCATCAAGATTTTCGGCTTTTTTTGACAATCGAATCGCCTCAGGCCTTACGAAGATTTCGACTTGATCACCCGTCATCAGCGAGCTGCCTTGAGAGCTGCTAAAGATCGTTAAGCCGTTCTCCGTCAGTACCTGGGCTTCCCTGCCCTCGATACGTTCGACTCTACCTATCCATCGGTTGCTTTCACCGACAAAACCGGCAACGAAAGCAGTTTGCGGATTATAATAGAGTTCCTGCCCCGATCCCACCTGTTCGAAACGCCCGGTATTCATAACCGCGATCTGATCAGACATGACAAGCGCTTCAGACTGATCATGCGTGATATATACGAATGTCGTGTCGAACTCCGACTGTAGCGCTTTCAACTCGATTTTCATGTGCTCGCGCAGTTTCAAGTCCAGCGCCCCGAGCGGTTCGTCGAGCAGCAGCACGTCGGGGTTCAGAATCATGCATCGCGCGATCGCGATCCGCTGTTTCTGCCCGCCTGAAAGTTCGTTGATTTTACGCTGTCCCAGACCCGGAAGGTTGATCCGATGCAGCATCTCCTCGACCCGCCGGGCTATTTCAGCTTTCGCCATCCCCTGTCGCCTGAGGCCGTATCCGATATTGTCTGCAACGCACATCATCGGAAAAAGCGCAAGGTGCTGGAACACCATATTCACCGGGCGCTTGTTGGGAGGCGTATCCAGAACCGATTTCCCGCGGATAAGAATATCGCCACCACTTGGCTCAAGGAACCCGGCGATCATCCGCATGATCGTTGTCTTGCCGCATCCAGAGGGACCGAGAATCGAAAAGAAGGAGCCTTGCGGTACACTGAACGAAACATCATCGACAGCCTGCGTCTCGCCAAAGCGCTTGATGAGATGCTGACATTCCAGATCGGGTGTCATTGCCGCCTCGCCACAAACAGAAAGTGGCACCCGCTGGATTGGCGGGTGCCATCTTGTTTTCGATACGATCAGTTTGCCGCGTTGACGCGGTCCAGTATGCTGCCTTCCAGCACTTCGAGGCCTGCCGGCACTGGCGGATACCATTTGATGTTATCAACGTCTTCCGGAGGGAAACTGGCCTGATATTTTGCCTTCAACTCCGCTGATACGAACTCATCAGCACCCTTGGAAGCGGTGAAATTACCAGCGACGTCGGTGATCATCGCAGCAATTTCCGGCTGCATCACGAAGTTGATCCATGCATAGGCTGCATCGTCCGCCTGTCCTTTGGCCGGAAGGACAAAGGTGTCGATCCAGCCCAGCGCGCCGGATGCGGGAGCGACGAAGGTTATCGAGGGCATATCGGAATTCAGTTTCCATCCGCCCGTGTCCCAAGCCATAGAAGCGACGACTTCACCTGACCGGAGCAGATTCATCAGTTCGTCGCCACCGCCCCAATATGCTTTCACATTCGGCTTGCATTCAATTAGTTTGGCCTCGACCTTTTCCATGATGTCTTTGTAGGCTGCCTCGTCGTTATATGCTGCAAACGGATCCATACCCATCGAATATGCAAAGCCGATAAGGGTGGGGCGCTTCAGGCGATAGGATACTTTCCCAGCAACAGCATCAGAGCACAGATCGATATAATCCTTTACCATCGATGCTTTTTCGGTATCGATAACAAGCCCGCTGGTACCCCACACATGCGGCACGCCATAGACCTCACCATCAACGGACGTATTACCCTTTGTCGCTTCCAGCATCGAAGGAATGAACTGCGATGAATCTATTTTTGAAAGGTCGATAGGCTTGTAGATGCCGAACTCGGCCTGCGGGCCAGCAATCCGGTCCTGGCTTGGCTGGGCAAGGTCAAAACCACCACCGCCGGTCGCCCGAAGTTTAGCGATCATTTCCTCGTTGTTCGAAAGAGTAACTTCAACTGTATGCCCTGTTTGCTTTTCGAACATCTCGACAACATTGTCGGGAGCATAGCCGCCCCAAGTAAGGAGGCGAAGGGTGTCCGCTTGAGCCTGCACGGTAAACGCAGAGAGAGTAGCCGATATTGCCAATGCTGTTATTTTCAGATTTCGTTTCTGGTTCATGTTCCGTCTCTCCGTTCTTTTGATGCAGGTTGTAGATAGTCAGCATGCACTGATTGGTAGTGCTGGCTGATCCAGCTTACATCAGTTTATCCCACGAATTTATGACAGCCCGGTCGGGCTGGTCTGTCAATAGATTACTTACGAGAAACGGGCACGAGTCCGATTCGCGAACGCGACAAGCGACAACATGACGGGAACTTCAACCAATACGCCGACAACCGTCGCCAAAGCAGCCCCTGAATTCAGGCCAAACAGACTGATCGCTACCGCTACGGCGAGCTCAAAGAAGTTTGATGTTCCTATCAATGCACAGGGTGCTGCTATACGGTGCGGCACCTTCCATAAATAAGCAGCAGCATATGCAAGCGCAAAGATGCCGTATGATTGCAGCAGGATCGGAACCGCAATAAGCGCAATCACGGTTGGCCTTTCCAGGATGACCTCGCCTTGCAGGCCGAAAAGAATAACCACGGTTGCGATCAGTCCTACGATCGACCACGGTTTGGCTCCACTCTGAAAAGCCTCGATCCTCTCGGCGCTTACTAATCTGACCCGGGTGAGAATGCCAGCTAAAAGCGGCAAGGCTACGAAAAGGACCACGGAAAGGACCAATGTTTCCCAAGGCACCACGATGTCGGTAACGCCAAGCAGGAAGGCCACGATAGGTGCGAAAGCAACGACCATGAAAGCGTCGTTCACGGAGACCTGCAGAAGCGTGTAACTCTCATCGCCATTCGTGAGCTGTGACCAAACGAAAACCATTGCCGTGCAGGGTGCTGCACCAAGAAGTATGAGCCCGGCGATGTATTGCTGAGCATCAGCTGGAGCAATCAGATCGGCAAAAACGAATTCGAAAAAAAAGACGGCCAATACAGCCATGGTGAATGGCTTGATCAGCCAGTTGACCGCGAGCGTTATGGTCAATCCCTTCGGCTGTCGGAAAACATCTTTCAGAGAGGAAAGATCCACGCCGATCATCATCGGGTAAACCATTGCCCAGATTAGTACGGCGACAATCAAATTGACCCGCGCCAACTCCATTGCCGCGATCCCTTCGACGAGACCGGAAAAAAGATTTCCAAGGGCTATGCCCGCCAAAATAGCGAGCGCGATCCACAGCGACAGATATCTTTCAAATATGCTCAAGCAGCAACCTCTGTCGTGTCCGGGGCTTGCAATCGGCCTGATGCCAGCGCGCTGATGGCGACCATCGCTGTCGCAGTACCCAAGCAAAGCGAAAGTCCGCCGATCTGATAGGTCAGCCCGGAAAGCAAAGTACCAATCAGACGGCCACCAGCATT
>JAHEHW010000157.1 GCA_024639745.1 Salaquimonas sp.
ACGGCGGAAGGCAAGCTTCTCATCGGCCGCATTACCGGAAAATACCTCTGGCAGGGCCTCGGTCGCACTTACCGTAGAGCGCACGCTTAATTGCGGGATGTGGATGCCATGCCTGCGAAGTAAAAGCGACGACCAGGCGCCGGCAGAAACAAGCACCTGCTCGCAACGAACCATGCCGACTTCGGTCACGACACCCTCGACCCGGCCATTGGTAACGATAAGCGCTCGCGCAGCGCAGTTCTCGCGAATTGCCGCTCCTCTGTCCCGCGCATACTCCGCCAGGGCGGGAACCGCTTGCCATGCTTCGGCCCGTGCATCACTCGGCGTGAAAGTCGCCCCCACCCATTTATGCGCGATATCCTTGCCGCCCTGATCGATGAGACCGGAAACTTCCCTCGCACTCAGAAGCCGGGTGTCGAGTTGATGCTCGCGGGCGACCTCCAGCCATTTCTCGCGTCGTGCGAGCGTCTTCTCGTCGCTCGCGAGGTACAATATTCCTTCACGGCGAAACCCGGTACGGTTCCCAGTCTTGGAATCTAGCTCGCCCCACAGGCGATTGGCCTCCATCATGACTGGCAATTCGGCCTCATCACGACCGTGCTGGCGGATCCAGCCCCAATTGCGCGAAGATTGCTCACAAGCCACCCTGCCCTTCTCGGACAGAAAAACCGAAAATCCCGCCTCGGCGAGATAGATGGCCGCGCTGACCCCGACGACACCCGCGCCGATGATGACGATATCGACGGCTTCCGGAAGACTATCCTGGAAGCGGATCGGAGTGGAAAAATTGACCGGGCCGGTCGCGACAGACTGCTCCATCTGGGCGCTCGTTATTCAATCAGGATGCTTCTACTAACGCGATAAAAGCGATAAAAAATAGATGAAATCGGCAAAAAACCTGCTATAATATAGTGGAGTTACAGTTTGCGGCCCAGGGCTTATCGGTCTCGGGTCGTTTTATTTTGTCTTGCGGGCCAGACGCATCAACGCAGTCGCCCCGCAGCCCAGCCAGAGTTAGAAAGACCATGGAAAAGGTACCGATGACCCGTGAGGGTTTCGCCATGCTAGAAGCCGAGTTGAAAAAGAGGCAGTCGGAAGACAGACCTGCCATCATTGAGGCAATCGCCGAGGCACGCGCTCATGGCGATTTGTCGGAAAACGCCGAATACCACGCCGCGAAAGAGCAGCAGAGTCACAATGAGGGCCGGATCTCAGAACTCGAAGACCTGCTCTCCCGTGCCGAAGTCATCGATATCTCGAAACTGTCCGGCGATACCGTCAAGTTCGGCGCAACGGTGAAAATCGTTGACGAAGAGACTGATGAGGAAAAGACCTACCAGATCGTCGGCGATCAGGAAGCAGATGTTAAGAAGGGCAAGATTTCAATTTCCTCCCCGATCGCCCGCGCCTTGATCGGCAAAGCCGTTGGCGATTCGGTAGAAGTCGCAGCGCCTGGCGGCGCCAGGGATTTCGAGATACTCGAAGTCAAATTCGCCTGATCGACCGATGCCTCGGTCAAGCCGGCTAGGCAAAACATGATCCATCGCTGATAGTTGCCGGAACTGGATGCGCATCCATCAAGTGGGCATCCAGTCCTTTTCACCCTCATCCAGCCACAGCTCCCGCAGCCACCCAGCGGGTCGGGTGCGGTATCTGTATTTCGGACAGTCGCCTACGAGGGCCTCTTCCATCTTTGGCGTACCGTGGAAGCACATCACCCTGCAATCCCGGGGCAATTTCGGCTCAATGACGAAGTTGAGAGGAAAATAAGGGATCGACTGGCGCTTGAACGAACAGATCCAGCCATCGGGAAAATACTCCAGGTCACCGTGGTCGAGCGCGGTCATGGAAGTGTATTTCTGCTCGCCCTTCCAGCGGATTTCTCCGGTGATGTAATCTCCGAAGCCATCAAAAAGATAGGAATGCGCATGCGGATCGAAGCGAACCACTGACCCGTGTCCGCCCGGACGCCTACGCCGGCGCTCGAGCCAGTCTCTACCCATGCAGACTTTTCCGGGCGCGTAGTCGAGCAGTGGACCCAGCGGACCGGTAACGACCACGTCCAGGTCGAGTTGAAGGCAGGGTCCTGACAGCTCCGCCTTCCCAGGCTGGAAAATGGTCACCTTGCGCCAGGCACCACGGCGCTTGCCGGTTGTCATCGCGCGGACCATTTCGGCTTCGTAGGGAACTATCGGCAGCGGCTGTATTTCAACCTCATCTCGAATGCCCTCGGCATCATCTGTAAAGCATACAAACCGGAATGGGCGGTCCATATGGCGTTTCACGCCCGCATATAGCCGGTTTACATAGTAAGGGGGAAACTTGGAGCCCCACTTGATGCACGTCACCGTAGCCGCAGCTTGAGCGCCGGCCGCTTTTGATTTTGAAGGAGTGGATGCTTTCGCCATATCAGGACAGATACCCATAGGACCCCGAAGTCTGGCTCAGGTATCACCGTTTTAAGAGAGCCGCAAAGCAGGAAAGGTGCAAAACGCCAATTTGTTGCCAAAAGCCCACATCGCCCGGACATGCGGGCCGTCCGGCGGGTTTCGGCGTTCCGGAAGAGTTTCCCCAACCATTCACATGGGCTAACTTGTAAAATGGTCCGGGTAACAGTTATCTACTGGCCCGAAAGAATAACCGGCCACAACCAAACCGAGCACCAGTGACAGGGTTACCAATATGAGCGCCGACACCGCGAAAACAGCGCAGCATTCGAAAGTCACCATCATCGGCTCCGGCCCTGCCGGATACACTGCCGCGATTTATGCAGCGCGCGCAATGCTGGAACCTACCCTCATCGCTGGCCTAGAACAGGGCGGGCAGTTGATGATCACGACCGAGGTCGAAAACTATCCGGGCTATGCCGATCCGGTTCAGGGGCCATGGATGATGGAGCAGATGCTGACTCAGGCAACCAATGTCGGCGCAAACATCGTCAATGATTACGTCACTGACGTGGAACTCTCCGGGCGTCCGTTCTCGGTCAGCTGCGATTCCGGCAATACCTACACCTGCGACGCACTGATCATCGCGACCGGAGCCAAGGCTAAATGGCTTGGCCTGCCCTCTGAACAGAAATTCATGGGTTTTGGCGTATCCGCCTGCGCGACCTGTGACGGTTTCTTCTACAGAAATAAGCACGTCATCGTTGTTGGCGGCGGAAACACCGCCGTCGAAGAGGCGCTTTATCTCTCGAATCTCGCCTCGAAGGTAACGCTGGTGCATCGGCGTGACGAATTGCGCTCGGAAAAGGTTCTTCAGGAAAGGCTTTTCGCGAAGGAAAACGTGGAGATCATGTGGAACCATGAACTTGAAGAAATCACTGGCACCAAAGCGATGCCGCCCGCGGTAACCGGCGCCAAACTGAAACACGCGACGACCGGGCAGATTACCGAAATGGATGTCGACGGCGTTTTCATCGCGATCGGGCATGCGCCCCAGACGGAATTGTTCGAAGGCAAATTGAAGAAGAAAGCCTCGGGTTATCTCTGGACCGCGCCGGACTCGACAGCCACGGAGATCCCGGGAGTATACGCCGCTGGCGATATAACTGACGATATCTACCGTCAGGCGGTAACGGCAGCCGGGATGGGCTGCATGGCCGCTCTTGAAGCCGAAAAGTTCCTGGCAGCGCAGGAAGCAATATCGGAAGCTGCGGAGTAACCGGCGGCCGTGAAACGTCTCAAGCAAAAAAGGGGGGCTGGGTCATCACCTTGCGAATGGTTAGTGACTTAGCATGAAATCGAAATGGACTGGGACAAACTGCGCATTTTCCATGCGGTAGCCGAAGCCGGCAGCTTTACGCATGCTTCTGAACAGTTGAATCTCAGCCAATCGGCAATTTCTCGCCAGATCAGTGGCCTCGAAGCCGACCTAAAAGTTCCTCTTTTTTCCCGCCATGCGCGCGGCCTTATCCTGACCGAACAGGGCGAGAGCCTTTACCACACGGTTCACGAAGTTCTCTTGAAGCTCGAATCCGTCCAGAACATGCTCACGGAATCGACGGAGAAACCGCAAGGCAAGTTACGGGTGACGACGACTGTCGGATTTGGAACCGCCTGGCTTACGTCAAGGATGAATGAGTTCCTTGAAATGTTCCCCGGAATTCAGGTGGAACTGAACCTGCTGGACGAAGAACTGGATCTGGCGACCCGTCAGGCGGACTGCGCTATTCGCTTGCGCCAGCCGCAACAGGCGGAACTGATCCAGCGCAAACTCTTTACGGTGCATTTCCACATTTATGCTTCCCCGGAATACCTGAAGCGGTTCGGACAACCGAAAAACCTCAGCGACCTGGATAATCATCGCATTCTCTGCTTCGGCGAGAACACACCGAACTATCTTTCCGATACCAACTGGCTGAAATATGCCGGGCGCCAGGAGAACAATCCGCGCATCCCGGTTTTTGAAGTCAACAACATGGTGGCACTCAGAACGATAACCGAGGCCGGCGCGGGCATTTCGGTACTCCCGGATTACATCGTCGACAACTCGCACCGGCTTGTGCCTCTCATCCAGAATGCGGAAGTGCCGAGCTTTGACACCTATTTCTGCTACGCGCAATCCATGCGAAATTCGGCCAAGCTCATGGCATTTCGCGACTTCCTGATCTCGCAGGCGCGCAATTGGAAATTCTGATTGCCGACCATTGCTCACCGACCATGCTTTGCCTAGACTCCTGACCAGACCGCAGGCGGACTTGCCCTGCGGAAAAACGGGGTGGAGCGAGGATTGCGGGCGATCTGGAGCTACATTGCAAGACATTGGCGTGGCGAGCAGGGTCTTGCCTGGTCATTCTGGGTCAATTTCCTGGCCCTACGCATTGCCATCTTTCTGGGTCAAGACGCGCTCCTGCCTGACGAAGGGAAAGACTACAGCACCATGCCGCTGGTCGTGCTCGGTCTTTTGATCCTGTTCCATGTCGTGGTTTTCCTTTGGCAGATCGTCGGCGTCCTGAGAGCAGGCGAAGTATTCCTCAAGGACACAGGTTCGCAGGCAGCCGTCTGGGGAGCACAGATTGCCCTGATCGCGGGCTTCTGGCTCACCGCAAGCTACAGCCTCGCAGCCTGGCAAACCATTCTTCCGGCACTTGAAGAAGAGAACTATCTTATCCGAATGGATCGTGAACATCGCAGCCGGTATGCGATCAAGACAGTCGACGACGATACACTTCGAATCGACGGCCTGATGGAGCTTGGCATTACAAAGGCACTGACGAAAGTACTGGCCCCCGGCCATCCCTATCGAACGGTCATTCTCAATTCGGTCGGCGGAAACGTGTACGAAGCTCGCGGTCTTGCCCGACTCTTTCGTGAAAACGGCATCGCCACGCGAGTCGAAGACAG
>JAHEHW010000158.1 GCA_024639745.1 Salaquimonas sp.
GCTACTCGTAACAGGTCTTTCCATGGCCCTGACACCTTTCATCGCAAATACAGCCAGAAAGATAGCTCAGCTACTGGAGAGCCGCGAAAGAACCGAGGGCATCCTCGAGCCCGAGCTATCTCCTGACCTCGCAGATCATTACATTCTTGCCGGGTACGGACGAATGGGTCAGACGATAGGCGCTTTGCTCGATCAACAGGAAATTCCGCATGTGGGAGTCGATATGGACGCCAATCTTGTCTCAAGATTTCGAAGCACGGGTGGTGGCGTTTTCTACGGGGATGCGCGAGTGCCGGATATGTTGAAACAACTGAATCTCGCTAGCGCCGGCGGGCTTGTCATCACAGTGGACAACGCACAAGCTGCCGAGCGGATTGTCGAGACAGCCCGAAGGCAGCGTTCCGACATTGCGATTTATGTACGCGCAAAGGATCGTATCCACGCCGAACGGCTCACAGAGCTTGGCGCCAGCCATGTAATCAGAGAAACGGTCGAAGCCAGTCTGCACTTGGGTGAGCTTGTTTTGACAGGAAGCGGCATACCTGAAGAACCAGCGCGCCGGCTTGTCGAAGCCCGGCGCGAGCTTGAATATGAAATCGACACACAAGAAAAGTACGGCCTCTAATTGCGTGCGGAAAGGCAAGACCGCCTATTGGTCGCTGGCATGTTCCTGCGCCCTCTTTAAACATTCAATTTCATGCATATGTGGGGGGCAACAAAAAGCACAGGATTTACCATCTGTCACCAAACGACATAAGTTAGAACAATGTTTAGAAAAATTAGCCAATCAAATGGTCCGAATTCGCCGACTGTCGCCGGCTTTTATGACGAGGCCAGCGGCAGTTGCCAATACGTCGTGATTGACGAGGAGACACGGCATGCTGCTCTTATCGATATCGTCCAGGATTTCGAACCGGCTGAAGCGGCTACGAGTTTTCGCTCGGCGCAGGAAATTCTCGATTTTGTAAAACAGGAAGGTCTTACCGTCGACTGGATACTCGACACACATCCCCATGCGGATCACCTGATGGCCTCGGCATGGCTGAAGGAACAGTTGGGCGCACCAACGGCTATTGGCGAAAAAATAATCGAGATCGCTGAGCTATGGCGAAAGTTTTATAATCTCCCGCACGCATTCGATCCCAGTGCGGATTTCAACCGGCTATTTGCAGACGGAGAAAAGTTCGAGATCGGGAACCTTGAGGTCAGCGTAATGCTTTCGCCAGGGCACACGCTCGGCTCCGTCAGTTATCTGGTAGGCAAGGATGCGGCTTTTCTGCACGATACGTTCATGCATGTCGATGCGGGCACCGCGCGAACTGATTTTCCGGGCGGTTCGGCAGCAATGCTCTACCAATCGCTTCAGGAAATTCTAGCCCTGCCCGACGAGACAAGGCTTTTCATCGGCCACGATTATGGCACGAAAACCCGCGATGAACCGGCTTGGGAATCGATCGTTGCAGAACAGAAATCGCAGAATCCGCATTTGAGTCGGGGCATTGGCGAGAAAGAATACGTCAAACTTAGAACGGAACGCGACCAGACGCTGAAGCTACCGGACAGAATGTTGTATGCGCTGCAGGTCAATCTGCGAGGCGGGCGGCTGCCGAAAGCCGAGGATGACGGCGTGAACTACTTCAAGATACCCGCCAATCGAAATTGGCGATGAAGAAAGGAGACTGAAATGAAAACCGAAACCGTAGATGCCGGCAGACTGGAAACCTGGACCATCGATGAGGTCGCAGATGCTTACGACAAAAACGACATCGCGCTCATCGACGTGAGAACGGCGCAGGAATATCTCCTTGAACATATCGAAGGTGCCCTGCTACTTCCCATGCCATTCTTATCGCCCGGAAAATTGCCATCTCAGGAGGGGAAAAAGCTGGTTTTCTATTGTGGATCGGGCATACGCTCCGAGAAAGTGGCCCGTCGCTGCATGGAAAGCGGGATGAAGAATATCGCGCATATGGAAGGTGGGTTCGGCGCGTGGAAAAAGGCCGGGAAACCCTATATGGGCACCGATGTTTCGACGGGTGCTCCGAAAAGGGTCGAAGGAAAGACTGCTTGAAGTGACGCTATGCAATTGAGGAGGAGGACTGATGGGTGACCGCTACGGGGTTGCTATCCTCGGACTTGGAGCGATCGGTCGCCGCATGCTGGCAAATATGCCAAGGCAGGGTCGCCTCGAAATCGTAGGAGCATTCGATCTGTCGGAAGACGCCGCAAGATCGGCTAAACGGGATTTCGAATGGCTTAGAATTTTTGACTCTGCGGATGCGCTGATTGCCTCAGATGAGGTCGATCTGGTCTATATTGGTGTCCCGCCAAGAGCACACGCGACCTATGCCCAGGCGGCGATGGCGACTGGAAAGTCCATCTTTTGCGAAAAACCGCTGGGAATCGATCTAGACGAAAGCCACCAATTGGCTGATGCCGCGGAAACGCATCGCAAGCTTTCTTTGGTAAACCTTTCGCTTGCAGGCGCCCGCGCGACCTCGGAAATCCGTTCGGCATTGCAGGCCAGCGAGATGGGTCGGATTCTCGGTGCGGAAATAAAGCTACATTTCTCGAAATGGCCGAGACCGTTTCAGGAACAAGCCGAATGGCTTGCTGGCCGCGATCAGGGCGGCTTTTCACGCGAAGTTGCGACGCATTTTTTCTACATGCTCGAAAACCTACTTGGCCGGGGCAGCATCGAACAATCCTTCATACGTTTGCCCGATGACGGCAAAAGCGCGGAAACCCATCTGGTTGCTAGCATCAGTTTCGGTGCAATTCCGATGAGTATAACGGGCTCAGTGGGCGGCGTTGGCCCGGATATTGTCGAGTGCATTTTCTGGGGCGAACGCAAATCCTTCCGCACGACCGATTTCTACCGGTTGTGGTATTCGGAAAATGAGAATTGGCAGGAGCGTTTCCCCGAAATCGAAAACCCTGCCCTTGACGCTTACATGTCGCAACTAGACGAACTCGTTCGGGCGCTAGACGGCAAGACTCATGTCTTGCCGGACTTCCGTACGGCCTACCGCACCCAGTGTCTCATAGAAGAACTTATATCCGGCGAGCTGCCAGCGCGAGCCTGAGCACCGCTTAGGACTCGTAGCGAAATCCTACCTTCAAGACGACCTGATAGTGCGCCACTTTTCCGTCTTCAATGTGCCCCCGAGTTTCGAGCACTTCGAACCAGTTGAGATGATCCAGTTTCTTCGCCGCGGTTGAAATCGCATTTTCGATTGCATCCTCGATCGAGGTTTTCGAACTGCCGGCAATCTCGGAAATGGCATAAACGCTATCGGACATGGGTTGACCTCCATCTGTCTGGGTTGGCTGCAGCCCCCGGAGACGATGGTATCATTGAATCTCATGGAGACTGCTGCAATTGACGGAAGAACGCGCCTGAAAGACACGCGTTCCGAAAAAACTTCGGATCACGTGCCAACGGTGAGCTTGTCTTGGGTCTTCGTTTCGAAATCGCTGGCATCATGGCGCTCGTGCAATTGCATTGCCGGATCGCCGAAGGTTCGGTTCACCATTCGCCCACGTTGAACGGGTTTTCTTTCATCGATCCGTTTGGCCCAGTCGACCACATTCTTGTACGAAGCCGCATTGAGGAATTCCGCGGCATTGTAGAGACGGCCAAGGACCAGCTGTCCATACCATGGCCAGATAGCGATATCCGCTATCGTGTAATCATCGCCGCTGACAAAAGGATTGCCGGAAAGGCGCCGATCCAGCACATCGAGTTGGCGCTTCACTTCCATCGTATAGCGATCGATCGGATACTGCCATTTCTCCGGTGCATAGGCGTAGAAATGACCAAAGCCGCCGCCGAGATACGGCGCGCTCCCCATTTGCCAGAACAACCACGACAGGCATTCAGCCCGGGCTGCTGGGTCCTCGGGAATAAATGCTCCGAATTTCTCGGCTAGATGGAGCAGAATGGCGCCGGACTCGAATACCCGGATTGGTTTCTCCCCGCTCTGATCCAATAGAGCCGGAATCTTTGAGTTGGGATTGATATCGACGAAACCGCTCCCGAACTGATCGCCATCGCCGATGCGTATAAGCCAGGCATCGTATTCCGCCTCTTTGATGCCCATGGAGAGGAGCTCCTCGAACATCACCGTTGCCTTGACGCCATTAGGGGTCGCCAATGAGTAGAGTTGAAACGGGTGCTGGCCGACCGGCAGAGCTTTCTCATGAGTCGCGCCAGCCACAGGCCGATTTATCTTGGCAAATTTACCGCCGTTTTCCGCATCCCATTTCCAGATTTTCCGTGGTTCATAACCCATAATGTCTGTGCCTTTTCGTTTCAGGGAACTTCTTGAATTCATTCAGCACGATTGCAGCGGCTGTTTCGACTTACCTAGGCTAGGTTCCCGCAGATTCAATTCTTGCTCTGGCGCGCCCATGCGGCAGCAGATTCGGATGCTCTTGGATCAGGTGGACAACACCCTAATTTGTACTCATGTTGCAAAAGCTACCCGCTCGCATACCGGATCTAAATCCAAGAAACCTGGCGATTTTGTTTTTTGTTCTGCTGGGCTGTGCCATATTCCTCATGCCGCGCGTAGTACCGTCAGCGGAACACTCCGAAAGACCTGTGCGAGAGATCGTTCTGACCATCGATCCGCAAACTGGCGACTTCGAGATCACCCAAAGGCTTAGTGATTCGCCGGAAACCATCCGCTTTGCAGCTTCCGACTGGGTAACAGTCGAAAAGGTCGAGAGCGGCGGCGAGATCATAAAGCCAGACGGTACTGCCCAAGTATACAACATCGAAAATCCCGGTTCCGCCACGGCTTCCCCGGTTGTCATCGAACTGAGCGGAAAATTGCCACCGCAAAGTGACAGGATACAGGCCGGAAGCGTCAATCCAGATGGCGGCTATCTGCTAGGAGGGGCCGAATGGTTGGCTTCTCCCGATTCGGCGAAAACCGTTTATCGCATCACCCTTGACGTACCAGAAAGTTACACGGCGCTGGCGACGGGGTCATTTATCTCCGAGCGCAGAAAGAATAATCGGTACCAGGCAACCTTCGAGCATGTGGACGCAGGCGACGAAATTGGCATTTTTTTCGGTCCATACGAAATCAACGAAAGGATCGGAGAAAACTACAGGATAAGAACATATTTTCGCAGTGAAGACGCAGGCCGTGCTTCGGCATTCCTGGATTCCTCGGAACGCTATTTGAGACGCTATTCCAAACTGATTGGCGAATACCCCTACGACTCGTTTGCGATTGTTTCGGCGCCATTGCCGGTCGGTCTCGGCTTTGCCGGAATGACGTATGTAAGTCAGGACATCCTCGAGCATGATTACATGCTCGGCCGATCGCTCGCT